>NZ_CANMGY010000010.1 GCF_947497555.1 uncultured Umboniibacter sp. | reverse complement strand
GTAGCGGTGTTGGGGGTGTGCATAATTATGCACGGATAAGTGATCGCCCTGCCCTCGCAGCGCGGGCTTTTCTTTGGGTGCCCCGTGGGGCACTCGGGGTTTTTTAGCTAAGAAACCCAGTGTTCTAGCGGTCTGTAGCGGTGTTGGGGGTGTGCATAATTATGCACGGATAAGTGATCGCCCTGCCCTCGCAGCGCGGGCTTTTCTTTGGATGCCCAGTTGGGCATTTGGGGGTTTTTGAGCTAAGAAACCCAGTGTTTTAGCGGTCTGTAGCGGCGTTAAGGGGGTGTGTCCAAATGGGCGCGGATAAGTGATCGCCCTGCCCTTGAAGAACTGGGCATACATACCGCAATCATCCCTAACCTCCCACCGAACCAGATCATGTTGAGACTGGGTTATCAGGCACATAGCACCATTGGGTTATGCCCTAACCTACCATCGAACCAGATCAGTTTAAGACTGGGTGATCAGGCTGTCAGGGAGTTGAGTTACGGAAAGGCCGGTAGCTTTGTAAATTCCGCAGAATAGATCGAACCTAATGGTAATAGCCCGTCCGACACGTATAGCGAATAACCCGTCCGACACGTATAGCGAATAACCAGTAGAACAGGTGTAGGTGTAACCAGTCCGACACGAGTAGCGAAACCCCTAGCCTCCCATCGAACCAGATCAGTTTAAGACTGGGTGATCAGGCTGTCAGGGAGTTGAGTTACGGAAAAGTCGGTAGCTTTGTAAATCCCGCAGAATAGATCGAACCTAACGGTCGCTTGGTAATTTGCGTATTTATCAAAGTCGAGATAATAGAGAGGCTAACAAATAGGAGGTTTTATGTCGTTCAACGATGAAGCGGATGAGATGGGTTTTGATGGCTGCCCGAAATGTCACTCGAATAACGTACAAGGGGGCTCGTTTGATGTGTCGGACAATACGGTAAGTCAAAAGATGTTGTGTGATGACTGCGAGGCTGAATGGTACGACGTCTATCAGTTAGTGACTCAGGAGATAGTGGAATGAGCGATGCTGAAAATGTGTTGATACTTCCTCAGTATGAGGCGGAGATTTACGGAATCAAAAACGGCTTGATTCGTGTCGAGCAGTCCCTCGGTAGGCTGGTGTTCACCTGCAACGATAAAACTAACGGGGACAAGATTGTAAGGTCTTACCCCGTTGGGAGGGTGGCTGAGGTGGCTGATCGGTTTAAGTTAGACATAGGCAACCGCACATGTGCGGGAGGAGTGGCATGATGATTAAAAAGAGCTTACATTGCCCAGCGTGCGGCTCGGCGGATTTTTTGGCGGATGTTGGTGCGACCTGGGATGTGGAAAGGCAAGAATTCGTAGTCGTGACTAATTTTGACATCTGCACCTGCAACACCTGTGCGACAGATTTTGATAAGCCCGAAGAGCGAATTCTTGCGGAGGAGGGGACTAACAACTAGGCTTTGTGTCGGAGGTGGTATCGGTGAAGTGGACAAAAGTAATTGAGTCAAATCAATCAGGCTCTTCGACCAAAATTGGTATTCGTCGTGGCCAAGAATTCCTTGGCTCCACGCACGATGACAACAAAGTGAATAGTGAGATTTTTGGGATGTCACTCTCCGACAAAGAACAATACCTGTGGTCTGTGTTAACAACGTTAATTAGCGATCGAGAGGCGGTTGATGTCGTGATCGCCGCCAGGTTTAACCTCTGGGCTGAGGTGGAGCCCGATCAGCATGTTCCTGGTAATGTTGTATCACTACGTCAACCAGTCAGTTTGCCAGCGCTCTATCGGAGTGGGGATGGATTAGGGCGTGTTGTGGTATTGGGTTTCGCTGACGAGGCCAATGCCGTGTGCGTATGCGTACCGATCGACGCAATATATCTTCGCAATAATGGCCAATTAATTCGCTATCAATCTGAGTTAGTTTTGATACCGATGCATCAGCTATCGGACTGCTTCTAAACTCTGTGTCACGCGACGCAAAATAGCCTTTTAAGCATTGTCATTGCTCAGTTTGCACTCCTAAAAAACATGGTTTAATAATCCTATAATTCTTAGGAGAGATTATCATGTCAGATGCAGAAATCAACGCTTTTTTAGCGTCCACACCGAAGGGTTCTGAGTACTACTTTACGGGCGATAAATCACTTCAACACCGCGAGGACGGATCGGTACTCTATAACGATCGGGGTAACGCATATCACCTGTTTAGCGCGATGAGTGACTTCGTGATGTTCTTCTTCGAAGGTAAGCGCGTCAACCATCAGGTATCCCTTCGTGTGGGAGAACGCGGGGATTCTGGCATTGAGTGGTTTGGTCGACCTTATAACGAGAATGAGTTGGACCCAGAAGAAGACGGCGATAGTGTCTATACGCGGTTTGTAGACAGCGATCACTAATGCCGTTCGCGCACGTAGTCTGATCGCGTGCGGCGGGAGCGTCAAGTTTCGGCCTAACTCTGCCCCTATGGGGCGGAGATGTTGAAGAAGGGCGCAGGGCAATATGCAATAGTGGTCGTATGAATATTTTGAAATGGCTTCCACTGACGATCGGGCTCATCGCGTGTCACTCAGGAGAGGTGTCTACTCCCCAGCGCGTCATTAATCTGCACCACGAAGCGGTGGAGCGGGGCGTTACGACGGTTTCTGAGTTCGAGTCGTTTATCAACGATCCGCAGCTCTTTAGCGATCGAGACAGCGCGAAGTACATCTTTAACCGAAACGGTTGGCCAGCGCGATCTCACGACGAACTGTTCGAAGAGTGGGTGTCCAGCGCAAACCTCGCAATCACTTCAATGTCGGTGACGCTCAATGAACCACCGATTGTGTATGTCTCACCACACGGCTACGCCGCTGGCGTAATGACCAAGCTAAACGATCGGCTAGTTGTGGTATTAAACCCCCTAAGAGCGGAACGGAATTGGCAGCCTGAATTTGTGACGCTTCATGAGCTTTACCATCTCTACAGCTACCAGAATGATCCAGATCGACTCGATGACTTGGATCGTCGTGCTCCGACATTCAAAGGAGTGATCCTTGATGAGGGCACAGCGACGATTAATGCGTTGTCGGATTTGAACCTTGAGTTATTGGATGTGTTTAGTCAGCCAGAGCTGGGCTTCAACGAGGCCTGGGAGCAATTCAACAACCTGCCGTTGTCTTACGACAACGAAAGGGCGATCGGTCAATGGTTTGACAATGTTAATGAGGGCTATGTCAACGCGGCATTGATCGTGAGTCGTGTTGCAGCGTGCAGTCAATTATCCGTTAGGGAGTTGAGCGTGCTATCACACCAGAGATGGATTGAGCTGGTCGAACGCGACGTAATAATGAAATGTGTGAGTCGGTAGTGAGGTTGCAATCATGGCGCTAGGTGCTCTAATCCTGATCACATTCTTGGGGTGTGCTTACGGCATCATAGGGTTGAAGCGATTACAGGGTATGTCGAGGTTATGTTCGTCTGCTCGCAAAGAGCGATATATCGATGCGTTGTTCTTCTACCTCATGAATGCGTTTGGGTTGGTATTCTTTTTACTGGTGGGCGGTATTCGTCTAGTGGGAGTGGTGGCTTGAGAGCAAAAAAGGGTGTTAAGAGGCGACTCTCTACGCGTCAGGTAAGGGCGATTCAATTTCATGGGATGTTGGCAGCGTTGGCCATTTTCTTTGGCGTGTTGATAGTAAAAGGTTTGAGTATTAATTAGGAGACTTAATCATGAAAGGATTTATAGCGCGAAATACATATCGAGCCATTGATGGCGGAGTGATCATCGTTGGTGTGGCGCTGCTGCTCATGCTTGGTGGGTTTTCAGCGACCCCAGTGACGGCAGACTCCGATGAGAAATGTCCATCGCAACTTACGTTTGGTGTTGCACCTATCGGTTACGACCATACTCGCTTCAGTCCAGCGGCGAAGTCCAGTGATCGGCTTTTTAGCGCACAGTCATTTGTCGCTGCGGTGGATGGGCTAGATGATGATAATAACGATGGGGAGAATGAATACACGATCACGCCATCTTGGGTTTCAGCCGAAATCAGGGGGCACTCAGCGAGCAGTGGTTACGCGTCAGGTATTGACCGGCCTTCGAAATGGTATCGCAATGATATTTTCGACGTAGAGCGCGACTATTTTTCTGAGCGAAATCGCGTTGATGACTCATACCGAGGCGTTGGCAATACGTGGAATCGTGGTCACATGATCTCTCGCACCGCAAGTAACCGAGTTAATGCCATGGCGGGCTGCGAAAGTCATGTTTTTGCCAACGCGGTGCCGCAAGCGGCAAAGTTTAATCAGGGGATTTGGTTAGCGCTGGAAAACCGAGAGTTGGCGATGGCGAACTACTTCGGTGCAGCGTGGGTAACCAGTGGTACTTTGTTCGAAGGAGACTTGGAAACCATCGGAGATAGCGATGAACTCCCGGTGGCGATCCCGTCGCATCTTTATAAGGTAATCGTGATTGATACTAACCAGGGTGTCGTGGCGTATTCCTTTATTTTCCCTAACGTCGCTACCGTCTCTGATGGCTCATATAAAAGCGGTCGGTGTGCGTCGGACAAATCCTATGACATAGAGCAGTATCAAGTCTCGCTAACAGAGATTGAGCGTCGTTCTGGGTATCGCTTCGCTGTGCACGACTCAACGCGATCTCGCGATCTACTGGAAATGCCCGTCGATTACCTTGATAAAGTTGGTAGCTGCTTTTAAGGCCAGCGTGGTGAGTTGCATTTTAGAGAACTGAAACATACTAAAAGTCCAATTAAACAACACCAAGGAAACTAAAAATATGTTGCAGTCGGAAGTCGTGAAATCAGCCCACCTTGTATTTTCTCAAGGCGGTTCGGATAAAGAGTATAAAGCAAATATCGAAGCGGTCTCAGAGGGCTATTTAGTCAACTTCTCCTACGGTCGACGAGGCTCAGCGCTGAAGTCGGGGTCAAAAACCACTAATCCCGTCACCTTGGAAGCGGCTGAAAAGACCTTCGCTAAGTTGATTAAATCGAAGTCCTCAAAGGGGTACACAATACTTGATGCGGAGGGCGCTGACGAGGTCATTAGCGTGCTGACAATCAAGGACGAGAGTGGTGTCCAATGCCAACTTCTTAACGAAATTAGTGAAAGCGAAGCGACCGTACTGTGTGCAGACAATCACTACGTGGCGCAGGAAAAGCATGATGGAGAGCGGCGTTTGTTGGCGTTGAGCAACGGTGAAGTAAAAGGCATTAACCGAAAGGGTTTTTACGTGCCAGTCAATCCTTCGCTCGCTACGGCGGCGCTCGCCAGCTTCCCAATGGACAGTGTTATCGACGGTGAATTGATCGGTGAAGACTTCCATGCGTTCGACGTACTCAACGTACATGGTGTAGATGTCACTGGGTTGGGATTTGGAGAGCGATACAAGATGTTGTGCAACGAGACAACTGAGTCATCACTCATCGCTGTCAGTCTCGCAGCCGCTACTGCGACGAGTAAGATGAGCTTATTGAACGCGATTAAGAACAGTGATGGTGAAGGCCTCGTGTTCAAAAATATTCACGCGCCCTACGTAGCGGGGCGACCTAATTCAGGCGGCTCACAGCTTAAATTGAAATTCTGGTCTGAATGCAGCGTGAAGGTATCTGGTATTCATGCGACCAAGCGCAGCGTATCGCTACAGCTCTCAGATAACGCTACGTGGGTTGATGTAGGTAACGTCACTATTCCTGCCAACGCCAGCATCCCAGCAGTGGGCAGTATTATTGAGGTTCGCTATCTGTATGCCTACCAAGGGGGCAGTCTATATCAGCCAATTTTTGAGAAGCCTCGCTTCGATCAAGATTTTTCAGATTGCCTCATGTCGCAACTGAAGTACAAGGCTTAAGGAAACGAACAGCGCCCTCTTAGGGCGCTTAACACGGAGATTTGAATATGCTGTTACTACTACGGACTAAAAGCCGATTCGCGCTGCTAGAAGTGAATGATAGTTTGGAGTCAATGTTGGCGAATGCCAAACAGGTCATGCTAGAAAATACTGTGCCAACGGCTTCGATGGGTTATCGCTGGAACGCTAAGGACATCGCCTTGACAGGTGTATCGCTCCAAATGGATGTTTTGTTGGAACAGGGTGATGTTGACGAATACATCAATCTGACTGACCGGCAGAATTACATTACTGTGTCGAATCTCGGGTACTGGGAGTTGGTCAGTGTTGATCGGCGACACGGTGATCGGATGGTGTTTGATGAGTGGAGTATCGACGACACGTTGAGCCTGGTTAAATACGAAGGGGGGATTCTTTACAGCTATGATAACGCTCACGGCATTGAGGATTGGTCAGATATGCTGGTGATTCGCTCAGCTTCCCCGACAATGGCTTAGCTTCTTAAAAGGCTTCTGTATTCACTTCCTAGAGCGGGGTTGATCCAGAACCCGCCTCACTTGCATTATCCAAACTGCTGTCAGAATAAGTCTATCAACTTTAGGAAGTTATTGTATGAATGCGCCAGTTAAACAGTTAGGACTTATTGCTACGGATGCGATGGCAGCAGCCGATGAACAGTGGGAGATACCCAATCAAACCTTCGAGGAAAAACTTGAGGTGGGTATCAATACCATTCGGAACCTGTTTCGAGACCCTTCGAAGCGCTGCCTAATCTCCTCGAGTTTCGGAAAGGACTCGAGCAGCGTATTGAATATTGTACTGTTAGCCGCGCTTGCCCATCGGGAAGCGGGTGAAGTTGTCCCTCGGTTGTACGTGATCAATAGTGACACGGAACTGGAAAATCCTCGTGTGAGTAACTACGCGAAGCGCGAGATACAAAAACTCAAAAACTGGGCAATCGAGCACGATTTTGACATTCAAGTCGATGTTGTCACACCTGGACTATTAGCGCACAACTTGTCGGCGATTATTGGTGGTCGGTTGATCGCATCTATGCCCGATTCGAATATGAAGTGCTCCATCGAGATGAAGGTAACGCCAATTCAAAAGCATATCAAAGCCATTCGACAGCAAGAAAAAGGCGACGGTAGAGAGTGTGTTTCGTTAATCGGAACGCGTTTTTCTGAATCAGATAAGCGTATGCGTAGCATGCTTCACAGGTGTGAGAATTCATTAATGCCAGTTAGAGATTCTAATGGTTTTTTGATGTTGAGTCCAATCGCCAGTTGGTCGTTAAACGATGTCTACACGATGCTTGGGCGGGTACGAAGCGGGGCATTACGCACCTACTCTGACTTTGAAGAACTGACGGAAGTGTATCGCGATAGCGAGTCGGGGGCGTGCATGGTCATGGCATTTTATGATGGTGACCGTCATGGTGAACAACGGGGATGTAGCGCTAGACATGGCTGCTTCACTTGCCAGGCCGTACACAAGGACCGATCGCTTGAAAATATGATCGAAAACGAAGACAACGCCTATATGCGGCCACTCAATGCCTTGCGAAACTTCATCCGCGAAACGCACTACGATCCAACCAAGCGAAACTGGATGTCACGATCCATCAACAGCGACGGTACGGTATCGTTGGCACCGAACACCTACTCGCCGGATCACGTATTGGAACTTCTGCGAATTTGCTTAAGTATCGATGCAGACGAACATGAAGCAGCCTATCAGTTAGGTATTGAGCCGCGCTTCATGATTTTATCCTTACAAAACCTACTCGCGATTCAAGTTCAATGGTTACGATATGGACTGCACGAGGGGCTAAAGGTCTTTGAAGAAGTGCTTAAGGTACAGAACGGCGCTCGGTATCACATTCCATCCGTGGGGCACGTTCACACCAAGCTGCCAAGCTATCGGGTGACATCGGTGGTACTTGGCGACGAGTTTATCGGCGACGACTATTTAAAGCTGGCCAGTGGTTCATTCCGATCGGTAGCCGGTGAGGTGGCGGGAATCTCGCCTATCGTTAAATCGTCATCAAAGAACGGTGAACGTTACTTCTACGATTGCGCGACCAGCAACGCCTTTAATGTTGATTTTGAGGGTGCTGCGGATTGGTTTACTTACTGCATGGAAGAAGATGTAGGGCGGGATTACCTCAATGCCAGTGATGCGCTAACCCGCTTGTTGTCCTATGGATTCATTGAACTCGGTAGTGGCTCTCACAGCGAGTACGATCGCATGTTGGCACGCGCCAACAAGATCAAAGAGTTGGGCTTGCAGCCGTATTTGAATGATCCAGCGAAGTTGGCAGAGATGTTGGGTACGAAGATTAAAGGTCAGGCGTCGCTTAGTTTATGACCTGGTACATCGTTACTAACTGGTCATTGCTTGCTGCGTGAAGTCGTGAAAAACAATGAGCTTTGTATAGGTTGACTAATCTGGGGTTGTCTTCACATTCGAGGATGATAAGGCGACCACCAATGACTTCCTGCGCGACGAGTATTTTCGAATACGCTTCTTGGAGAATAGACGCCAAATTAAGTGGGTTGCTAGCAATTGAAAAATTTTTACCAAGCTGGCCAATGAGAAAAGCCCTTGCTAGTTTGGTTTGGCTTTTTGTTGTGGGGATCAATTTTCTTTTAAGGGTGGCGCTTAGGTCTGCGTCACTAAGCTCGACTTCTTTAGAGGAAATAGTGAAATAAGCGAGAATATCGAAGCGTTCATCCTCGTTAACTATGATGAAGGTCCTAGCCTGATCTCTTTTTTGAAAAGTGATGGCCTTACTGTGAAGGAATTCTTTAACGTCTTGGTTGGGGGAGCTAAAAGTTTGAAGCTTGCCGGATATGGTTGATTCGTCAAACTCTTTTAGAAGATCGGCTAGCGAAACAACGAGCGTTTTAATAGTTCGATGCCCTTTTGTTTTTCAGCTTCGTAGTCTCTGATGGTCGGTTGAATTTTCCGCGGGCGATCGAGAGCCCTATTAAGATTTTCAATAGCAGTTGGATTTGTCACTACGAACTTTTTATCAAATGAGCTAGTTGCCATTTTGTATCCAAATTTACCAGTTAGTCAGTTAGTCAGTTGAGTTAGGGCTGATTATAGTAAAAAAATCTTTACATTGCTATGGGTGATTTTTCGAGTTACAGGTGTTGTTGAATAAGCGAGGTTGCATTTTTTCAAGTGTCGGTAAGCTGTAAGCATAACCAAGGAGAAAACGTTTTGGCTATTCGAACCCCTGTTGAAAAAATCATGAGCATCAATATTGACGGCCCTGCTGGTAATCCAGTGATGTTATTCGCTGAAATCGCGCCGCTCTATGAGCGTCGATACGGGAGACATACCGCGTCGATGTTTGGCGAGCAGCTATTTAGTGGTGAGTTTGACTACGAAGAGATACTACTAGCGATTGAGGTAGAGCTCGGTGACACATTGGTCTTCGAGTCGGTTGAATCACACTACCTGAACTTATTTGATGACTTGGATCGATTGGCTGATGTCGCTGATCGACTCGAGGCGATGAGCCGTCGTAAGGAGGTGGCGTAGTGAGGCGGGTTAGCTTTGAAGATCGTCTAGCACGCATTCAGTGTTCGGAGGATATAGGGGTTGAAATTAAGCGGGCGAAGCGGGCAGCGATGAACGCACGGAAAGCGGTGTCGGTGGCGGCCTTGTTGCTTAGCGAGCTTGAGGAGGCTGAGACGAATGAACTCTTCCAGAGCGCCTCAGAGCGAGATCCTGACCTTGCAGCGAAGGTCTCTGTAGCGAAAAGAGACTTGCTCAGTAAGCGAGCGGATGAGCGATTTAACGACCGGGTATTGCGTCGTCTTCGCCAGGAGATGTTTTCAATTGAGTCAACGCTCATTAGCCAGCATCGCGAGGCGGCTTTCGGTGGTCTAGCGCTTGCTGAAATTCCAATATTCTAGGAGGACACGGTATGCTGACAGTGTTGACGAAAGTTGGGAAGAACAGGGAAAAACCGCGAATCTTCATCGAGGGTAAGCGATTATTGGCCGCGGGATTGGCGTATGAGCAGCGATTCGATGTCACGATTACCGCCTCAGAAATACGGTTGCAACGCAACGACGAAACTGGGGAGCTGGGGATCTCAAAACGATCACGCCGCAATATACCTTACCCTATCTTAGACATTAATCGTGCTGGGTTAAGCCAGTTCAACGCGGGAGTTGGCGCACCGATTGAGGTTGTCATCAGCGGCAATCGAATTATTATTCGGACGCTGACTAGCCAACTGGGGTACGTGAAGTCAGCCAAGCGTGTGCAGTCTGGCAGAGTGCTGCGTGTTGCCTCGCTGTATCATGGGTTAGGTGTGCTCGATGCGGCAGTTCGACAGGGCATGGCGAAAGAAGGCCTTCGCAGTGAACTGGTCTTGGCCAATGAATACTGTTCAAAAACCGTCGACGTCGCAATGAAAAAAGAACCTGGGGCGCATTGGATTAATGGGTCGATCGCTGAAGTTAGCTTACAGCGCTTACCTGACGTTGATGTCGCGATTATGGGTCCACCGTGCACGGCAGCATCGCCGCAGGGGATTTCGAGTAAGGGCTTGAAAAAGCCGGAAGATGATCCCTTGGCTGGTCAACAGGTGGTTTACTACTTGTCGTCTATCTTGGCGATGACGCCTGCGATCGTCGTGATTGAAAATACCGAGAACTACCGCAACACCGCCTCGGCATCGATCGTCAGGTCGGTCTTGGCGGATCAGGGTTTCGTGATCGATGAGGCTGTGCTAGACGGGAATGATTTTGGCGCCTTGGAAGCAAGGAAACGCTGGGTTTTAGTGGCCAGACACCAGGCTTTGTCGCCCTATGAACTCGAGATCACGGAGTCACAGGGTTGTATGAATACCTTGACATCCTCCCCGCCCTAAAGGACGGGGATTCCTCCTGCGAGACGCTCATGCCCGAGCGCAAGAATGTTTAATGCTGCGTTGATATCGCGATCGTGGGTGACACCACACCCACTACATTGCCATTCTCTTATTCCAAGCCCTGCGATACCTTTCGGCCGCTCCGGTGGCTTATCGCCACACGAAGAACAGGTTTGGGTGGTGTAACACTCATTAACTTCTTCAAAAACAATACCTGCGTGATCGCACTTATATTCCAGCATTGTTTTGAGTGTTGACCAGCCGGCATCAAGTACCGATTTGGCCATCCGTGTTTTAACGAGTTTTTGACTACTGACATCGCCGACGAAGATAGCGGCATTTTCATCCACCAGGCGACGACTGAATTTGTGCAATGCATCTTTTCTGCGATTGGCGGTTTTGGCATGAATAGCTTTAACGCGTTGCTCCTTGTTGGCTCGCTGAGCGACTGCCAATTGCTGCTCGGACTTCCGATACCACTGGACTGCCTCAAGCTCAGTACCATCCGAACACTGGGCCAAGGTTTTCAGACCCAGATCAATGCCAACTGAACCGACACCTTCTGATTGCTCTGTTTCAATCTGAACCACAACATTGAAATACCAGCGACCTCTGGCGTCCTGGGTGAAGCTACCTGCCCGAAAGTCATACTCGCTCAAACCGTAGCTGTCCCACACCTTAAAATACTGACCGGCATAGCGTACCTGGCCATTCACCCATTGTGCAGCGCCCTTTTTAAACGGTATCCATCCCAATGAGCGCTTGGCTCCGCGAGATACCCGCCAGCGCAGTTTGGCTTTTTTGAACTGTTTACGACGGATAGCAAACTCTTCAGCAATCGCTTGAATGGCCGTGCTATCCAGTAGCATCAGCTTGGACGCACCTTTACTGTACTTCTGGAGATCGTAGCCTGACAACCACTCGCCAGTACGCTGCAAATGTGTGTAACTGAGTTCGTTGTAGAAATTCCAGACAAAATTAGCCTCACGCGCCATTTGGTCGAGCAGCTTAGCGTGCTTGTCGCGAACGCGAACTTTGAGGCTTTTTGTGTGAGTCATACGCTGTATATTAATACAGTGTGGCTATATCAGCAATACTACGTATTGCCCGCTATCCATCCCCTGCCTGAAGGAAGGGACTTTTCGCGGATTATTGGTAAAGGAGCGAGCTCGAGGTTGTTTAATCGGGGATGCCGTAGCGTTGGATGGAGCGTTAGATGAATGTGTCAGACTAGGATGTTTGGATAGTCGCGCAGTAATAACTCGTTCGCTAAAGCGGGCAATGGAGCTTAACTTTGGTGGCTCAAAGGGTTGGGTGCGAAAGCGTGATCCGAAAGGAGGGTATCGCTATTATAAAACAGCGGTTAAGCTGTCCAAAATTAAACAAATGTGATATAATTGTTTAAAATTAAACTTATCGATGATCGGAGGGATTATGAGCAACGTTATTTTAGCTAGACAACGACCAACTATTAATCCGGGTAAGGCTTTTAAGTTGGGCAATAATATTTTGACGAAATGGGGCTGCTCTAACACCGATAAAATGGCCATCATGGGATTAAAGAAAGGAACGTTTTTTCGGTATTTAAAGGATGAATCTGTGGTCTCGTTGAGTGGGGATCAGCTAGAGAGGTTGAGTTACTTAGCTAATATCCACCAAGCGCTACGGTTGGTGTTTTCAAACCCAGATAATGTGTACGGTTTCATGAGCATGGAAAACCACAACCCATTCTTTAATGGTCGCACACCACTATCGATTATAAGTGGGGGTAGCTTTGGGGCGCTACACGACGTCTACAAACGGATTGATGCGCTGCGAGGCGGGCAGTGGTAGCTGCGCGTATGGTGACGCGTTCGCATCAAGTTGGGTATCGGTTGATCAACTCGAAATTTCCTCCGGTTTCGTTATTTGATGATGTGGCTGACGAGGAGGATTTTGAGTTCGCCTTTGAGCTTCAATCGTTGACAAACCCCCGACTTTTGACGGAATTGGGAGACCTATCAATACTGCCATTGAGTCAAATACCATTCGGTATTGAAGGGGTGAATTACGCGACAGCTCCGTTTACTCATGTCACTGAAGACGGGTCACGCTTTAGCGATGGCTCGTTTGGCGTGCTGTACATGGCCGAGACGGTAAATGCGGGGATTTCAGAAACTCGCTACCACACGGAAAACTATTTTCGAAACGTACAAGATTTGAAATACGACACCATTGATATGCGTTGCCTGAAGGTGACCTTCTCTGCTGAACTGATTGACGGAAAATCAGAAAGTGCGATTCACGATCCGAATGATTATTCGTATTCTCGAGGCTTTGGGAAAAAAGCCTATAAGGATAAGCGAGCTGGTATCGAATATAACTCGGTGCGGGAAGATGCTGCGGTGTGTTGGGCTCTTTTCTCGCCTCAGTATGTAGAAGAAGTGGTGCAAACTCGCCACTTTGAATACAAATTTGATGGGGAAGCGATTGTTACGGTGAGAGAGCTGGTATTAGAGTAGTCGTTAAAAGCGTGTCGACCGAGGAATGAGCTCGACATATTTGATTGGTTAGCTAAGGGATTATGAAGCTGATGTTGAATTCAACAGTTATATCTACACAATTTCCAATGGACCGGATAGAGGACATCAAGGCCGATCCATCGCAATTCCGATTACTTGAGAAAGTGGCTTTGGGGGGGCAACTTCCTGTAGCGCTAGCTGATCCAGTCGGAGATGAACGTGCCATGTGTCTACTCGATTTCGAGACGACCGGCCTATCATCGCAGACCGATAGGATCATTGAGCTCGGAATGATAAAAGTCGATTATAGCCCAAGCGCCAATCGAGTTACTCGAGTCCTTGATTCAGTGAGCATGTACGAAGACCCTGGCATCCCTATTCCTGAAGTGATTACCCAGATTACCGGCATTTGCGACGAGGATGTTAAGGGTAAGGCGATCGATGAATCGGTGGTCGAGGCGTGGATGAAGGAGTGTGGGTTGGTTGTCGCGCATAACGCTGGGTTTGATCGTGGCTTTTTTGACAAACGCTTTCCTCACCTAAACAGTCTACCGTGGGCGTGCAGCTTAAAGGATGTCGATTGGCGTGAGTTGGGGTTTGAGGGCAACAAGTTAGAGTATCTGCTGTTGAAATTGGGGTATTTTTACGACGGTCACCGAGCTGAAGTGGATTGTTTTGCGATGGCATGGTTGTTCCACCTTGTCCCCGAGTCTTTGGCGATGCTTCGGATCAACGCAGGACGGGTCGAGCGAGTCATTAAAGCGGTGAGAGCACCGTTTGAGGTAAAGGATTCGCTAAAAGGTCAGGGATACCGTTGGAACGGAGACAAAAAATACTGGCACAAATCAGTAGATGAAAGCGAACTTGAGGAGGAACTGTTGCGTTTGGGCGGCCTTTACGATCTGACTCGTTTCCCGCCTGATGTGACGGAGACAGTGACGGCAAAAAATCGATATAGCTAGCCTTCTCGTAGTAACTCCTCGCCCTAACATCTTAGGGCGGGATATGAGGAATCCAAGTAAGAAACCATTAACCAAAAACGCCAAATCCACCACTACAAACTTAGATCACACTGATGGCGCGTTGGCCAAAACCACCACAAACTTAGATCCAAGGTATGTTCGATAGCCAAACCACCACAAACTTAGATTATTAAATCGCCGCCGTGCCTACAACCACCGCAAATTTTAGGTTTTCCTGTATTGATTTGCCTACAACCACCACAAACTTAGATCGTTAAGCTACACGTCAGGCCCACAACCACCAAAAACTTAGATCGACGACTGGATAATGATGCCCACAACCACCACAAACTTAGATTGCAGTTCTTCAAAAAGGCCTACAACCACCACAAACTTATATTTCGTGGGTCACGCGCCCACAACCACTACAAACTTAGATCCTAGCTGTTTTAAGCAAGCCCACAACCACCACAAACTTAGATTAATGCTGAGTGTTAGAATGCCCACAACCACCACAAACTTAGATTTTAATGTTTGGGTTTTGCCCACAACCACCACAAACTTAGATTAATGCTGAGTGTTAGAATGCCCACAACCACCACAAACTTAGATTCCCCGGATGAGGAGTGGCCTACAACCACCACAAACTTAGATTAACAGCTCCAAGGCCTTTGTCAACACTGGCTAGTTGTGTTACTAAAGAGTGGTGAAACAAGGCGATATAGCGTTATATTAACTGCAAGAAATTATCAACAAACCCCGTCCTTCAGTTTCAAAGGGGGGAATGTCAAAAACAATGATAGCTTAGTCGGAGTGTGCTGCATCATGGACCTATACTTAACTACAACCTACACACTCGGTTTTATCGTCGCCATGGCAATATTTTGGGACTGCAGAACTGAGGGTATGAGTGCTATTGCTGCGCTGCTTGTATTCGTGAGTGCGCCGTTGTTTTGGCCTTTTCTCGGCATGCTTTTAGTAACTTATTTGTTGTTCAAAATATCGTGGATCGTTAAGGGAGTGGATCAAAAAACCGACAGAGAAAGGTGGGTGACGTATGACGCTAGAGAACGACGATTCATTGACGCTGATCGGTAGCACTAATCAGTGTTCAGGGTCGCCTCTTCTTCGCAATGACAGCAGCGCTGTATCAATCACGACTAAGCGAAACGCCTCGATAACATCGTCGTCAAAGAACTCAGTGTGCATTGCAGGAATGTCATCCAAGGTCACAATGATAGATTGAGTAGGAAGTAAGGGGTGCTCGCATAGAAAGACCACATCAATGATCTCTTCTGCCGTGTTTAGCGCTGCGATATTAGGGGTGATGAACTGGTTTTTACGCAAGCTAGTTAGGTTGAGTGTGTTCGGTAATTTAGCCTTGACGTGAGTGTCCGGGTAGTCCTGAAAAGCGACGGCTGCAAAGACTCGAATAATATCATCGCGGTGGAGTTCTTGGGCTAAGTGCCTATGTAGCCACTGAAGTAAATCCAGCTCTCCGGGTGTTAGTGGTATTTCAGCGTTGGGGTCAAACTTGTTAATCTTGGCGGCGTCGTAAAACGGGGTGACCTCGATCGATTCGTGGCTAGAAAGATCAACCATTGTATCGATTTCCAACTGATCATCGGCGAGGAAGACCACAAAGCCCTGGTGACGATCACCAAAACTGTCCTCGTAGACTTCCTCTCGAATTACCCATCTCATCACGATTAGTCTTTCCCATAGTTGATTTGCTATAGAAGCTTATCATCACCGTCCCGATAATACATAGAGGGTTTGAAGCCGGTACTTGCATTGTTTCGTTTTAGGTTAGCTTGGAGTGATCAAAGCGAATGAGGGAAATAACAATGGACGTCTCAAACTATCAACGAACAGAAGAAGGTGGGCTTCCCGTCGAAGGGCAGGGAGAGCTTGAGCGCCTATTGGTGATTAGGGAACGAGTATCGGGACTCGTGAGCGATCTAATTACAGCCATCGATACGCTCAATAGTGTCCTTCCAGCCAGCGAATTGCGAACAAAGAGACTAGGGCTGACGTATCAGCCCGATGCGGAGTATCTGGCCAATTTGGTTCTCAAGGAACTAAATCAATACAGTGACAAAAATCAGAGCCGTGCTGACCGAGTAGCGCGGAATATTGATTGCCTTTTTTGGCGTCGAGCGATGGATGATAGTGGGCTAGGTGAATTCATGTCAGCGAGTGTTCGTGACGCGTTTGACCGCTCACTAGAAGAAAATGAATTGAAGTTCGATAGATCGCGAGTCTATCAGCAATTCGAGTCCTTAGTTGGCGCTCATCAAGCAATTTTTGTTTCGTCGGTGATTGATGTTTTTGACTCACTGGCGCCAAGATTTAAAAGTAATGACGGGATTAGCTTCGGGGATAAATTGATCTTCCCTAGCTACTTTTCTAGCGGGACCTATAGCCAATTGTGTCACACACAGGTTGATGATCTCGAAAGGCTTATTCGTTTAATCGAAGCTTGTCCCGTTGCACGAAACGAGTCGAGCGCCACGAAAATCCGCGAAGCGTTTAACAACGGTCTCAATACCTATGAAGACAGGCTATTTTCGGCGCGAATGTTTCATGGCAACCGGAATCTACACCTAAGCATTAAGTCAGCGGCAGCACTCTCGCAAATGAACCAGATCCTTGCTCGGGAAAAGGGTAACTGCCTCGGTCACAGAACCCGTAAACGCGCCTAGTTGCGTTTCTGTAAAGCTCGATATGATGGAGCCATCACTAACTAAGAGGATTGGATGATGGGAACTCAAAATATGTTGTGTGTTGAAGCGGTGGCGAAAGCGTTATCTGTGGTGAGTCAGGAATTGGCATCATTAAGCGAAGCGAAGGCCGAGCAGATAACATCCGTTCGTGCTCGATTATTAAGGGAGCTAGATCGTTCTCTTTCAACACTAAAGTCGCTGGATTCGCCAGCAATGATGTATACCCTCCAATACAGCGTCGAGCATGGTGTGAGTATTGATCGGTTAGGGGTGGTATCAAATCCCGAGCAGGCGTTAATGTTGCTCATGAGGGACGGAGACGACCCGTTCAATCCTATGGCCTATATTGGTGAGATCGAGACGGACGATGGCACTTGGCCTTACCATGATGTTGAATGCGTGGAAGACCTCGAGGCCTTCGACTTCGATCACAGGATCGACCTGTTGCGAGCGAGTGTTGCACGTTGGTTCAGCGGTGAGCTTGATGATTTCTTCGCCGAGAGAGAGTATTCGTTTGGGTTCATGCCGGTGAATTAGTTCGCCAACACGCGCCCCCCAGCGTGCGAGTAGGTGAAAGGCCTACATTTTTCATTTAAGATAACGTGAATTATTAGGAGTACGATAACACAATGCTTTCTGATCGTAATATTGAGTGTTTACAACTTGCAGCATTGGGTTATAGGTGCAGAGAAATTGGGGATAAGATTGGAATATCCGAAAACACGGTTAAGTTCCACATGAAAACCGTGAAACGCGCCTTGGGTGCAAAAAACACATATCATTGTGTCTCCATCGCCATCGCGTTAGGGGTAATCAAGCCTGATAATCGGAAGGCGAGACAACTCGTAAAGCGTGCTGCTAGTCCAAGTCGTAATCGCTGAAATGTGCTGCTGACTTCCTCATCGCCTCTTGGTTTCGTGCACTCCAATCTCTTCCAAGATAGCTCAAGCTGATATGTAGTGCCTGTCCGTCATTGTTCACAACTTTGAGATCAGGTTCTCCTGCGCCTGTGTTGCCAAGGGTAACCCGTTGGATGATCTGCGTTTCTGCCGGGCGAATGAGTAAGGTCTTGGTTGTATTACAACAGGGAAGATGAAGGCGCTTTTCATACTGAGGTGTGCTGAATACTTCTCCCTCCCAGCCTTTCGCGAGATACCTTGTCATCATTGCAATGGCCACAGCAGGGCTTAGATCACACTCATTGTTAGGAATCGCATCGGGGTGTTTTGAATCATGGGCGAAGTGTGCAATACGGCCCGTTGGATGGCGCATCAACAATGGCGCTCGGCAGCTAGGACACACGCAGTTGCAGCGACGACCATTCAACGCCAAGGGGCTGCTTGGATCGATATATTTTGCTGTGTCGCGATGAATTCCGAACGGGATGAGTAACTCCATACGCTTAATGCTGGCCTCAGTTGCATTATTGGGATCAACAGTATGCTGGATGGGTAAAAGTAAGATCAAGCTCATTCATAGGGAGATAAAAATGTCTTTTCAAACTGAAAGCGTCATTGTGGCGTGTAGTAATGCTAGCGGTGAAGCGGATATGTTTGTCGCAACAGGTATTGAAGTCACTTACGAACAGTATCAGGTCGGAATCCACTACGATCTCGCAAAGGAAATGGCGGCCGATGAAGGTTACGGTGGTCCAATGGTCTGCTTCGATAAGAATGAAGTGGCGAACATTGATCGGGTCATGTCTGAGATTAACGGCGATTCGATGGAATTTGAATTGTTCGATGCGGCGGAAGGAGAGGATGCACCGTCAATTAAGGGGCGAGTGGATGTCTGTGATGTGTCTGGCCTGTGGGTACATGTTGAGGGATATGGTAATTACTCAAGCAAGGTGGGAGAAGGGTATGTGGCGTGTATCGAGCTATACGACGGAGAGCTTAATGCGCGACTGTACAATGACATTAATGTCGACGACCCAACGTTGGTATCGCTCGAAGATGCGAAGGAGCGAACCAAAGAATCATCGATATATTTACTGTCGCCTAAAGGCTATTGTTTTGTGTTGCATTGTCCTGAATACATTGGCGAGAGGTTGTTAGCCTCAGCGTTAACGTCGTTTGGCGTCTTTACCGACCGCGAGGCGCTATTACGTCATTACCTGAATGAGAATGGCGTTGAAGCGATCCCGTTCGAAGTTCGTCAGTCTCTCGACTATGACGATTTACGCTTTGAGTTTTCGGGGGTTAACGAGGTAAGCGATGAGCCATTTCCTTTTCCCTCCTGGTCGGCGCTTTGCGATTTCATCTCGGGCTTCGAGATGTAGCCATGAAATGCCGTATACACGTTAATCAGCATGTCGTTGCGGCAAATGCGAAGGCAGGACCTATTCGTCCTGTCTTCACTGCCAAAACATATAAAAGCAACCTGAAATCCAACGAAGTCGCCCTGTTTTTTGGCGAGGAAAGAGTCGCGACGCTACGTTACAGTGCGACGTTCAAAGGTAGGCCAAGTGGCGTGAAGGGGCGAGTTTGGATTGATGTTGCCAGTGGCGATGTGATTGAGGTGCTCAAGCCAACAATCAAACGAAACGATAAAGACAAGTGTTACCGGCAGCCGCCAATTCATGTGATGAAAGCAGACGGATCGAGTCGCTTTGTCAATGCTTACAGTTTTACGTGTCCTAACAGTACGGGATCAATCGCTGAGTTGGTGTACCGGCCATTAAAGCCGCTAAGCTGCGGCGCAAAGGTGTGGATTGAAACCGACGATCTGTATTTGCGTTTGGCATCCGCTATCTAGCCCCGCTTAGGCTGTTGCGTATCGCAGATCTCTTAATAACAATTTGCGGTTCTTTTAGCTTGCCGGCTACCACTACGAGGGCTTACTGATTACGCTTACTACAGAGAACGACCGGCATATCCATGCCAAATCCACTACAATCTTGATGCGCCAAGTACCGCGAATGCCTGCAACCACTACGTACTTGATGCTACTTGAACCAACGTTGCCTGCCACCACTACACACTTGATGAAACTTGCCTTTAACCCTGCCAACCCACTACGCGCTTGATGAATGTATAGCGCTTCCTGACCAAACCACGTACTTGAATGAACGCATTAGCCGTAAAGCCTGCAACCACTACGCACTTGATGCTAACGCTCTAAAAGTTCGCAAAACACCCACTACGCACTTGATGTTAACAGTTTTTAAGGCTTTGTCAAAGCTGACTAACTGTGCTATTAAAGAGTAATGGAACAGGACGATATAACGCTATATCAGCTGCGTAAATTTATCAAAATGAAGGTGGGTTCAGGTTGGTGGTATTACATTCCTTACCTGAGCCAAATCACGCATATCAAGTCGAGCGTGTATTCACTGCGCTACCAGGGCGGTGAGTGCCAGATCGATTTATCGTCGGCGATTAGTATTTTATTTCTTGGCGAGTCGGGCGACCTCCCGAGTAAGTTTCTATTTGCGTGTCGTAAACATCGCGTTTCCTTAACGCTGACATCGACCCATCTGGATGAACCGATGGTATTCCACCCGCATGTCCGTGCAGATCGATACGATTTACTCACAAAACAGTTAAAGACACGCGACAACATTAAGCGGCAGGCTGCCGTATCAAAGGCGTTAATTCAGGCGCAGTGGTCAGGGCGTTCTTGGCTGGTCAATTCAGCAAATCATTATGGCGTGGAACTGAAAATATCAGGGCATGTCGACGATATTCGGTTGGTGGAGGCTCGCGCCGCCGCGCTGTACTGGAGAAAGGTCGGTGTGTTGCTGGATATATCAGGATTCAAGCGCAGTCAGCCACACCCATTAAATTCGCTGCTCAATGCCGCTTACCATTTTGTTGCGGGGGTATTAATGCGCTGGGTGTTGCATCATGGGCTTAGCCCGTATCATGGTTATTTACATACCGCGACGAGTTATCCGGCGCTGGTGTACGATTTATTGGAACCGTACCGCGGTCGGATAGAGCGTGTCGTAATCGACGCCTATCGGGAGGATTCCTCCATTGGGGTCGATCAGGTAATTGACGGGATAAAGGCGTGGTTTGATACCGCAATTAAGACCGAACCAACGCGTCAAGAAGTTCGCGGAGCACAATTGTTACACGGGGTAGTGTTAAGTCTTCGGCACTACCTCTTGGATTTGTCAGAGGAAGGCAAACGAAATCGATTCAACGTGCCGATTGAGGTGGATCGATTCCCACCGGGAAGAAAAAAGGTGGCGTTCAAAATACCAGGGAGCATAGGATGAAAGATAAGAAAACTGTAGGTCAAGAGCGGAAGTTAAACTGGTTCGCGCCAAGTGGTTTTGCCGTGAAGGAGCCGGGCTTAATCGAGAAGATTGTCTCGGAAACTGGCGTTAACTTGCGAGAGGGTAGAGCGGCGTTCAGTGGGAAGTTCGCTCGGTTAACCAATACAGAGAAAAAAGAAGGTCTCAGTGACCTAAAAACAATCACAGTTCCCTGTGACAACATACCCAGTCAGTTTTTCTTCGATCATGTTGAGCGCGACTATATGACGTTGTTTTCCAACAACCAAGATAGTTTGAGCTATTTTCTGGTCGCCGCGCACGCGCTTGGTTTTAGAGTGTTTGCTTCGAGCGGGGCAAGGGCTAGCTACGCTGCGTTGAGTGTCTTGTCGGACGATAACATTCAAATTGCGAAACAGCTCGCCGCCCACAATTTAACGCTGCCGTCGTTTACGGCTTCGTCCTTCTATTCGGCGTTTACGACGCCAGTAAAGGGTAAAGATGAGATTATCTTAAGCGATGCGATGAACCGATTGTCAATGTCATTATTGGGGAGGTTGGGTCAACGCAACGAATCGGCGTTCAAGCCTGAAGATGTGTTACTTCATCGCTGGTCGAATCTACTTATTGAGCAATTTGGTACCTGGGCGAACCTTCTCAACGACATCGATGGGGTCCTGATCGCATTGAAGGACGAACTCTCAGCATTGGGTATCTATTCGCTGATCGCTTCCGGTGTGGAGAAGTATGTCGAAGTACGTCGGTCACTGACGGAGGTTGGTGAGGACGCGAAGGCACTTAAAACGTCCACCATCCACTTTGATGAGAGCGCATCGAATGAGTATACCGAGGACTATAGCTTAATGTTGCTCGCTGTGGTCCGTCGATACGCGCGCGAAGGTGCGTTACTGGATGCGAACATCAAGAATTACACAAAAGAAGCGATAACCACTGCCAATGGTAATGGGTTGGGGTGGTTATTTAACAAGGGTATTAAATCGTTTCGCACGCTGGAAGTATCGAAGCTGGCTGTTTTACTAGGGGTGCCGGAGTGCTCACTGGATCGGTTGAACGTCTTGGTTGATCTGGCAAAAAATCTTCCAGCCGTATCTGCCGTCGACGATGGAGCTGTGTCAGGATCACGCGCCAAGGTGCAGGGCAGTATCGATTCAGCGGTGGCGAATTTACTTGGTCGAGCGCTCTCTGATCTAGAGACGCTGGAAGCTTTTGATATGGCTCCTACGACCGAATTTTTGGACGAACTCAGTGAGTGCGATGATGCGGAAATCGCTCGGGTGCTGGGCGCCATTGACCTAACGGTCGAAAACGTATCGGACATATCAGCCGAGGTGTCGGTGGTGATTGCTGAGGCAACGCGAGCACTTGAGGTGTTGTTGGGGCGAATTGATGGAGACTTAGCGTGGTCGGTTGAAGCGCTGGCGCGTTACGATAGCGCAAGTGATCTCGTGGGCGGGATAAAGGGTGCGATTGATGGTGCAGCAAAGCGCGGTCGAATAGCGAAGATGAGCTCGGCGAAACTTCCACTGGTTAATCGACTTCCCACCTTTAATGCGCGAGTGCCATTGGCGGAGCTACGTCGGAACAATCGCGCTACGTTGGATGTCGCTAAATCGGAGTGGAGTGAGGTATTCAACGGCCTCGCTACGACGTTTAGCTTAAGTCTTGATGCAGCGATTGATGTCTTAGGACAACAATTTGGAGGAGCTGGAGAACTGGCGGGACGAACAACTGCGTTGCGGTTTGTGTTGAACCGTTTATGTCGACTGGCTTATCAGGGCAGTGATGTGTTTCGAGGGGAGTTGATCATCGAACTGATGAACCAAGGTGTCATCGGTAGAACAAAAAAACAGCGCAGAGCGATGAAAAACTTTGTCGAACGACAGGACGGAGTGGTGTTCTTGCACCCCTTAGCGACGCGTAAAAAACCGCTGATCTCGCTCGATCTAAAGGTGATTGACCTGACGGGGTTATTCGCGGCCTTGGAACAAAAATTAAGCAGTGTCGAAGCTGAAAAGGTTAATGGGTTAAAGGCAACGATTATGCTGGGGAATCTGCCAGCGAGGGTGGGCAAATCAGAGCTCCCTGAGTTGCTGGTAAAATCCATCAATGACGACAAGGATGTTGCGAGTCGTAACACGATTCAAAAAACCATCTCGCGCGTCTGGCTCAGTAAAATTAATGGTCTTGAGCGAAACCTCGCCAAAACCCAGTTTACCGATAAATTAAGTTTGTCCTTTGGTACCAAGCAGGCGTTTGCGCTGTCGCCTAATTTGGATCGGCCATGGTACTGGCAGTCGAGTTGGTCAGACAACCCTCGATTGTCGAAGCTACTGGGGTTCGTGGTGTTTGAGGACGAAGAGAAGGGGCTGATTGATACCAGACAAACCCTAAAGGCCATCACGAAGCTAAAGTGTGAGGCGGCTACAAGCCTGCGTGAAAGTGTGGGCGATCTGCTGTCGTCGATGCCGCATAAGTGGGTCGCGTTGGTGGAGGTAAAAGGCATGTCAGAATCAGCCCAGTCGACGGTGCTAGGGTTCGACGCAAAGGGCTTTAAGATGATGAAAGGCTCGGTGACCCCCATTAATTTGAGGACAACGCGCTATGCGTCAGAAGTCCAACGGCGACTGAGTGAAGCGCTTCGAGGTAAGGTGAAGCTCAGTCCACCGAGCATTAAGGTGGTGCGCTCATTTACCGTCGAGGACCAGGGTGACGTCAAGGAACAGGTCCATAAGCGCACGCTATTGCTTGATGTGCCGATTACGAGTGTGGTTGATACCTCAGAGCACAAAGTCTGGTGTCCTAATGTCGTGATTGGCGTCGACCCAGCAGAGTCGGGTTTCGGTGTCTCAGTGGTCGATATTGATTCCGGTAGCGTATTGGATGCCTGTTTTATTTCGGTGAATGCGATTACACGTTACTACCAGTTGACGGAAAAGCATCGACAGGCCCACCAGCCTAAAGCTGCTTATCGCTCGCCCTATTCCAATCACCTCGAGCTGGCTCGAAAAGGCGCGATGGGAATGGTGACCAATATGCTCGATAAGTTAATCCTTAAGCTGGAAGGGATTTTGGCGATTGAAAGTGTGAGCCAAGAGTCGGTGACGATACGAAAGTTTTGGGAGCATGTCGCTCAGCTTTACGCGTTTGGTGATAACGGGGCACAGAACGATGTACGAAAACAACACTGGGGCGGTGGGTTTACGTTTTCTACGAATCTGTTGCGAAGCGTGCGACTACCGACAGGGAAAATAGCAGCGCCGAAGCCGTTTAACGGCGGGCCGGGAACAACCGTCAGTGGCGCCTTTACTTCATCGATCTGTCCATGCTGCGAACGTAACGGCGTGATGGCACTTAGGTCGGCGATTGCCGACGCAGAGGAGATCGAAGTCAACGGTGGGCGTTTACGTTTTGGTGATCATGTTATGAAGGTTGATAAGCTGGACCAGAATCACTTGGATATTGTGTCGAGTCGACATATCGAGCGCAGCTACTCACCGATTCGGTCGATGGATCGACAGATTATCAAGCCAGGTAGTAAGGCCGAGAAAGACCTGGTGCGATCGTTACATAAGTCAGCTCGACGGTTGCCAAAGTATCGAAAGACGACGGGATCTCAGTATAGCGAATATCATTGCCTGTACGAGGATTGTGACTACGTTGGGCACGCCGATGCAGCGGCCGCCATCAATATTGCAAGGCGACTCGTCAATAGCTTAAGCGTCGATGAAAAGGCGCTGGAAAAGACGGTTGCATAGTCATAGAAAGTGTGTAATATTAATTAAACCAACGGAGCTTTATTGTGGTTCTGCCACAACAACGACTCATACGTGAGGACGCCACGAGCTCCGTAGCGCGGCCGACGCTCTACAAAAATCGGCCAATTATTCCAAAACCCAGTTTCTTATGAGACTGGGTTTTTTTATGGGTCATTGGGTGACATTTCAATGGTCAGCATTCCGACTAGCGATGCCCTCTCTTCTTTTGCTCAGCCAGAGCTGATATTTGCCTTTGATCAGTCTTTTAAGCTCTTTTTGATTTAAAGGCCTCATTTTACTCATGTCGGCAGGCGTAACCGCGTCTAACTGGTCGTCCCAGCTTGCTGGGTATTCATCAGCACTTAGACAGTATCCAGATCCTCTTATATTTCGAAATCCCTTTAACTTTGCAAGACGGAGCGTGCATTGTTTTTCTATGTTTTTGAACACACTCGGATGATTGGAACACTCGCTGCAGTGCAAAACTGCGATGGGTGGATATTTTTTTGTCCACGCTGAGCCCGTCTTACCGTTCATTTTGAAATGAGTCCAAAGGCGCAGCCCAATGTCCTTAGCAACACCCACGTAATACTTTTCTGATTCGAGTTGTAATACATAGACATACATGATTTCAGTCCACACCTTCCGCGATCGATGAGCTCACAAACGTTGAGATACAGATGACTAACTATTGCCATAACAACCACTACCCTACCAAGGTAACAGCTATTAGTTGGGTGTAAAGGATTAAGCGCTTCGTGGTATTGATAGGATCGTAAGCTTACGAAATCATCCGATTGAGTGAATGTGTGATAGGCCGAAAGCTGACGATTTAGGCGTGGTTGCGTTTCTGCTAGGACTGATAACTTATAAACTCACTAGCAGGAGAATCAGGATGAAAAATTTAAACAAGAAAGGCGATGTGGAACTAATTTGGGAAGCTCGCGATGAGGGTGAAGGTGTGATCGGTTGCTTTCAATTTACTCACGATGCGATAGATAAGTTGGAGCGCGTTGCACGCCACTTGAACTCGATGGTTGCCTTTGCTGAGGTTGATTTAGTTGCCTTTGCTCGGATTGATTTAGTAAAGATCGGTGCTCAGGCGACGTTCAGTTTCTCGAACACTAGCGCTTTACTGGCGAGCGAAGGGTCATTGGAAGCCGCGCACGCTGATGCTGCGGCCTGCCTAAACGAAACTTCAGACGGGGATAATCACGGGTTTACGCTGGCCTCAGTCGATTTGTACAGGGATGTTAACGGCGAGTGGCGTATCTCGCCTGTGGCAATCTATAAGGATGGGGCAGAGTCGTCAGGTTATGACGTTTCATTAGACTTTCTTAAGAAGGAGGCGCGCAGGTATTTTAGCCATTTTGTCAGCATCTATAGCTGTATAGAGGGCGAGCATGTGACGCACGATCATAAGGCGCTTGAGTTGCCGCTGGATAAGATTGACGAGGTGCGCTTGCTTGAGAACACGATTGACCCTTACGTGGGATTTAATGGGTGTCTATTCGAGACCTACGGTGAGCAGGCTGAGTTGGTGCAGCAGGCCTTCAATGAAGACCCGAGCCGCGTTTTCAAGTATGAGGAAAGCGATGGTCAGTTAACGATTACCCGAGGAATTGGCGGCGATTGTATCGGCTATCTGATTGCGGAACGACCTACCTATGGACATATCCGCTTTGTGGACGCTGTGGACCAACCCTCGTTGGTGTAGGTAATTCTATGCGTCTCTGCCCCTATTGGGCAGCGTCGCATCAGATCCATAACGGGAAGTAGTTTAGATTTATAGGTAGACGTTACACATCGAGAAGGAAACCGACAATGAGATTGTTAAACCCAGAAAATACTTGGTCTAATCACCTTAAACGAGTGCCCACCAATGAAGATTTGTCGAGGTGCAGATCGACGAGCTCATTGATGCACGGGGCGTGGCTGCTATCAGGTTCGAGTGAGGCTCACCGAAACAGCAAAGCCCGAGTTTGGTGCCCCACTGACAAAACCCTGTCCAGAGAGCTTATTGACGTCAAAACCCAACGTTTGGTGACGGCGCTGGCCCGTGAGTGCGAGGAGGTGCTGAGGCGTGTCGAGGTAGAGCATTCAAAAGCACTGAGAAAGCGGAAATGGCGCAAGGCCAGTATGCGAGGGGTATTAAAGCGGATGTCGATACTCGGAGGCGGAGGAGTCACGGTGACGGGTAGAGATTTCTATGAAGTGGTGGCGCTCTCGTCAACGGGTGAAATCGGTGGCGAGAAGGAGCTGTCATTGTCCATCATGTGTTTCGATAGTGACGGAATAAGCGAAAAAACGGTGTTCACGTTCACGTATCATGCGATGGCCAGGCTGGTTGAGCGCTGGGGTGGCGAAATCGATGGACAATTAGTGAATATCTTAGCCGCTAGCATGTTTCACGCCTTAATTAATGACGCGGATGATCGTGACGAAATCAACATCTATTGGTGGCGGAAGAAAACCATCGATCTGTACATCGAAGGTGTTGGGCTATTCATTATTGCATCGGGTTATGTGGTGACCTTCGTTGGGGATGAGATGTTGTCGTCAAGGCAGAAAAAAGAAGTGGTCTCGATAAGTCCTGAACTATCGGAACGGGAGGATACTGAATGAGCAGTACGGCGAACGTCGGCCTCAGTGAATTCCGCTCCAGAACGGTCGAGCTCATGAAATCACAGATGTTCGAAAGTGACGTCGGGATCGAACCGCATATCATTGAAAAATATAGTGATAGCTTGAAAGTATGGAGTCCGACCACGGGGCGATTATCGGCGCAACTCTGCATGACAAAATCGCGGCGATTGGTTCGCAACATCGCTAAAGAAAGTGAGCGAGTAATCGAGCGGATGATGAAAGCTCACGAGAAGGCTAATAGTAAGCGAAAGTGGCTAAAGCAAAGTCGCAAGGATACTCGCAAAGCGATGGCGGTGTTTGGGGGAGGCTGGGAGATTAACTGTAGCAAGAAGTCCTATGATCGAGTCACGTTAATCGATTTCCAGCCCACCGATAACGATGACGATAGGCGTTGTAGCTTAACGCTAGTGAATCTGCATTTTGACTGCACGGGCGTACAAGTGACGGGCCTATTAAGCTATACGTACCACGCCATTGCTCGACTCATAGGTCGATGGGGCGGGGAGATAGATTACGACACCCTAAACCTGCTGGCCGTTTACATTGACCTTCAGCTCGATGCGTATACCGATGGGGATAGGGACGCACGCTTGGTCGATTGCTTTGATGTCTATGTGCCGGGTGTTGGGTCCTTCATTGTTGAGGACTCAGTGATCTTAACGTTCATCGGTGAAGACATGCTTGATGAGGAACAACTTGTTCCCGTTAGAGTCGGAAAAATAAAAACCACTAATGATGGCGGGTGTCGCGATGACGCTACGCATTGTGATGCTAAAATAGCATCAACGTAGCGCCTGTGGTGTCCGATGTTTAAGAGCGAAATTGACCGACCGGCTGAAGTGTCGCATCGTCGATTACAATTTTATCACGCAACATCAAAAGTTGTGGCGGTATCCCGTCGAATTCTTCGGCGGTCAATATCTGCGGGCTCATAGGTAGGCCTGTATAGGAGACTTCCTTCATTTCGAAGGTGTCATAAACAAAGAGAATATTCGTGACACGGACCTCCTTCGCCTTTTCGCTTTCTAATCGCACTAAGCCAGAAATAACAAGCTCATCCATGACCAAGTCACCCGGGGCGAGATCCTTGAAATTGATATAGAAGGGTGTATTAGTGTTAAGCCCAGTCACCACCTGTCCATCGTCGTCGTAGAAGGCATACTGAATGATCGTGTGACTGATATTGGTATTAGGTAAGGCAGTGACTTCGAACTCAAAGTGTACGTCAACCGTGTTTGTCATGCCGATAGAATAGTGACTAAAGAAATCCGTGATGGCGAGATGGCTATTACTGCTTCGCGCCTTGGTTATCGCGTCATGATTGGGGGATAAGGGAAAAGTGGTTGTTGATGATTGGTCCATCTTGTGATCGATCTGCCATTGCTCGAGTGCGAGAGCGGGAAGGCTCAGTGTTGCCGCGAGGGAGAGAAGGATAATCTTGTTCATGTTTCACCTATCAATGTTGTTTGGTTGGCTTATTAAATCAGATCCGATGCGCTGATTTTGCGGTGACTCTGCCCAATAGGGGCAGAGATAAACAATAAGTTGAGCGTTAATGGGCTGAGTCGAATTTGCGTTATCGAGCGGGAAGTTAGAATGACTAGATCAAACAACGGATGAGGATTAGCAACCATGAACGCGATGAAAGACTACGTAGTGATGTGGAGAATTAACGCGGCAGTGCTCGAAGCAAATAAGTGTGATAACGAAAACATTGAGAGTGAATAGCATGGAAGAACGAGCGAGGAAGCTAACGCGTGTGTTGTCACGACTACATAGGCGGATTGATTGTCGTCGTCAAACAACTGGCCAAGTCGATGCGAGTTTTGAATTCCTCGCTACGGAACGAGAATTACGACTAAATCACAGGTTAAAACTGGAACTACAGCAGGCTGAGGGTTTGTTACGTAAAGCGAGGGTGACTGCGTTTCGGGCGCTGGCGGTGGAAGCCAAAGCAGTGGGTATTAGCTTTCAGCGGTGGCGGAGGAAGACGGAAGCGGAGCGAGCGTTGATTCGAAGAGATGGCTTGCAGTGCTACTAGCCGTTCGAGATTTTATAAATCGGTATCTGGCATACTTCTACCTCACTTTTATGGGTCCAAATTTACCATAAAACGTGTCTAGAGTTCTCAGTCCCTATCACTCATAACCGGAAGTTTTTGTGAGGCTGTCACATAGCTCTTCTATCACCTCTTGAAGACTTGACGAAAGACAAGTAAGGGACGATAATCGAAGATACCACTCGAGGACTAACGTTCTCCCTAAGGCCCGATCTAGCGCAAGCAGGTTGGGTTTTTTGTTTCTACATTTTCACCCTCCTTGTTCATTTACTGGCCTTACGGACATGGCTATCAACCTGGGCGCTAATGGCGGTGTAAATCCGATCAGCGAGTCTCGCGAACGGTAAGCTTTGTAACCACACATCACCCGTACCAGAGAGCGTGGCTAAGGCAATGCCTTCGCCTCCGAACATCATTGTCTTCAATCCCCCAATCATACGTACATCGTAATCAATGCCCTGGCTGAAGGCGACAATACAGCCACTATCAACATGGATGGTCTCACCATTGAGTCGTCGTTTGGTGACGGTACCACCAGCATGAAGGCACACGACGTCGTCACCCTGTAGGCTTTGGAGGATAAATCCCTCTCCGCCAAAGAACCCCGCGCCGAGCTTTTTGGTAAAGGCGACACCAATACGCGTACCCCGTGAGGCACAGAGAAACGCATCCTTCTGACATAGAATCTTATAATTATGCTCAGCGAGATTGAGGGCGATAATAGATCCTGGAAACGGCGCACTAAAGGCGACGGTTCGACGCTGGGGCGATTCGTTGATGAAGTGGGTGATAAAAAACGACTCCCCGGTCATCAGTCGCTTGCCTGCGCTCATTAGGCCGCCAAAAAATCCCTGGTCCGGTACAGAGCCATCGCCCATCCTGGCAGAGAATTCAATTCCATCCTCGAGAAAATTCATTGCCCCGGCTTCGGCGATCACGGTCTCTCCAGGATCGAGGGTAATCTCGACAACCTGCAGGTCGTTACCGTTAACCTGATAATCAAGTTCGTCACATTGCTTGGTTGCGGTGGTTGTCATCGACATTAGGCGAACCCTTTTGGAGTGATGAAGGTTTTAAAAATCATGTTAATACCGTCAAGTGATAGGCGCTCTGGCTCCTCGGTTGAAGTGTCAGTTCCACTGAGACGCTCAATCGCCGCTTCAAGCTGGTTGTAGGGACCTGGTTGTATTAATTGATAACCCGCCTGAGAGTATGCCCCGTAATCGGATTCATCCTCGGCAAACACAAACGATACCGTGATGACTTCGCCTCGATCAGCGCTGCGTAAACCGATTGCTTTAGAGAGGGTTTCCAACAGGAACAATTCGCTCTGGGTACTGACATGCTGTGAGGTATGGGTTAAACCAACGAGGAAGCAAGGGGAGACAAGACCCACATGAGGAGACACGGTAATGGGGTCAAGCGGTTGGAATAAATTAATGGCTCGGATTAATAGCGGGTGTTCATCTAATGCAACAATCATCTCGTAGGTGCTAGTCAGTCGCTTTAGATTTAATACCGCCATTGTCACCGCGTCTTCTTCAAGGACCTCACCGTCGCCATCAAGCGAGCTGAAGGTGACTAACTCCAACGCTTCGGTTTCGAATTCGGTGAGTTGGTGGCTAAGTCGGTAATGATGATGACGAGTTGGTGTAACCATAACTGCCTCAAAGTGGATAAGATTAAGTAAAGATTAGCGGATTATTTGATGAAGAACAGAGAGATCGCTGCCCCAAAAGGGCAGAGATGCGTTAATAATTGATCACGTTGCAAAATAGCGTAAAGGGATACAGTGGGAAGGAATCTAATCAATCAGAAGGATCAATCATGGCCATTACTCCAGCGCATCGCTTTCTACCCAAGTCAGTTCGTCGCCAAATCGACCCTCAATTCAGACGTGAGGACGATAAGGCCAAACTTGATGAATTACAGCGATTAAGCCCTGTGGCGAGCAAGCTACTCGCTTGTAATGATTTACGCCTGCTTTCACAGCCAATGAAGGTGGGTCCTAAGTCGGGCTTTGTGCGAGAGATTACGTTTCGAAGCGGTCACCAACTGAAGTCGTGGCTCAAGGTGTACGGCCGATCACACATCCATGTACTGAAAAGTCAGAGCAAAGCCGTTCACCAAATTGAGATTAATGACCTGACTCTGCCCCTATAGGGCAGGGTTGAGGGGTTTTCCTCTGATCGGAATAGGTATGCTATTGGGAAATGAGGAGAAAACTATGTTAGGAATTAGAGCACCAAGATTTCGATTACCGATGAAAGACACAGAGCGAATGCTGTGTGTGATTGCCAGTTTTATGGTTGCGATGGGACTCTATTTAGTGGTGTCGCGAATAGAGTTTGGACATCATTCATTGTTTATAACCTTGATGTTTGGGTTCCCACCGGTGCTTGGGTTACCACCGATAGTGCAGGCTGCGATAATCGTTATGGTGGTTAAGGGTGTTAGGGTAGGGATTCCGCTTTTCGTCTTTCTTAGTCCGCTGATTATGATGTGGTACGTGGCGACGATTTGGGTCGCTGTTAGCCACGGTCAAATAATTGTTTCGGCCATGTCGTCGCTATTGCTATGGCTTTCATTTTGGTCTATCGGGGCCTTGAGAAAGGACTCGCTCGCGGGGCGTTGATCGCGCAGTGGTAGGCCAAGTGCCGCATCACGACATTGAGGGCAGTTCTTGGATAATAACCGAGACAGATGGCGAGGGCTATACCCCCAACGTAGCGCAACTTCTTTTACGAGCCAGCCTTTCGATCGAATAATAGATTTTATAGAGCGTTGATTGATTTGTGTCATGATCCGGGCACCTGTTCAATTGAAGGCATGATACGTGGTAATTATTGATACATCAATTGAACGTTTTGTGTACAGGCTAAGTTTGGGACATTCGTCCAGTTATGGTATTAATAATTATTAATATGACGCTGCCGCTGGCCGAGATTTTCAGTGATTGCCACGCTGCGGATAGTCATCGTGTTTACCGCGACGTCATTTTTAAGGGTTTTTTAAAAATTTTTGGTCGGAGAGGCAATGCAAAAAATTACATCACCGTACCGGGCAGGCCATTTCCTCAAGCGAGGTCGAAGGGTTGATCTTATCGAACAACTTCCAACCGCGGTGAAGATATTGTCGAGATGGGGTGTCCATCCGAATGATCAACCGATGGTGCTGGGGTTCAATAGCACCCTCATGTTGACCAATATCCTAGAGGGATCAGTCATTCCCTTACTAACGGAGAACCAGGCCGCTCGCTGCGGTATCGTTTATAGCTTGAACTATAAACTGGTCGCGCAATTCCAAACGAAGGAACGAATTAATAATTGGCTCAATGCACCGTCGGGCAAGCGCTATGCGAACAAGTCGCCCATGGATGTCTTGTGCCAGGAAAATAATGCCGAAATGCGCCGAATTTTCGATATGCTGCGCGGCGAATAACTCACCAGGGAGTCACGAATGTTAGCCTTAGTCAAATATCCTTATACCGTCAATGTCAGCCTTAGAGAGATGGGAGGTGTCAACCGGGCAAAGCACGAAGTGATCGATACCTGCTGGGGTGGGGTCGACGATCTACTACAGCGGAACTTTTACGCACACGATAGCGAACACTTCCAAATGACACCTCCGGATCTGGACGACCTTCTGGGTCAGGGGTTTGATGACGGTTCAGCAATTTGGCTCGTGGTGAGTGATAAGGAGCTAACCGACTATCACGGCGTCGTTACTGAGTCGACGTTCGAAGAATACGTTGAAGGTGAAGGTTACTTCGACATCATCGACCAGGGTGTGATTATCTATCGGACACGTAGGGATCTGATCCAGATTACCCGATTTGTGCGTTTTGACGACCTGCGAGGTCGAGGCAACTACGCCTGGGTGATTGATGAAGACGATGGAACTTGCGAACGGGTGAATTGGAAAACTCAAAAACAAACCGCGGCAACTCAGGCCGAACAACAACTGATTGGCCACATACGATCACTTGAGGAACGCCTAAAGGGTGTCAACATTAAGGACCCAGCTGCGGGCGACGAGCTTATTCGTATTACTAATACATGGATGGGTAGCGCGCCGATTTCAGCCGTTAATCTCGATGGAATTTTGGATGAGGTTGAGGCGATGGCCAGTGAGAGCTAAGCGGAACTTAATCGCGGTGATCAGCGGTACAACCAGCGGTATCGGTGTTGCTGTAGCCAGTGCGTTGCACCGTGAAGGGTGGCAGGTGATCGGTGTAAACAGAAACCCGTCACTCCTAAAACAAGAGCTCGGCGAGGGGTATGCAGAGCTGATTGTTGGCGATTCGCTGGAAGACTATGAATCGATTGGGAAACAGCTTGCAACGATCACCTCACACATCAATTTCGTTTTTTGTAATGCCGGCTATGGTCTGCAGGTCGCGATGGAGGATGCCCAGCTTGATGCGTTGGAGCGCATGATGCGGGTCAATGTAACGCTCGCGGTGGCGCTGGCGAATGGTGCGCTACCTTTGATGTTCGCGGCGCCGACACCGAGTCGTAGACCCTGGTTATTGTTCAATTCATCCGTGTTAGGCATCGAAAGCTTAGCCTTCCGAGGCCCCTATGCGGCCAGTAAACATGCTCTGGAGGCGATGGCCACCAGCTATGGGATCGAGCTCTCTGGCAAGGTGGATGTGAGTACGCTACAACTCGGACCAGTCGGTACTGGGTTTAGGCAACGGGCGCTGCTTGAAATCAAACAGTCGAAGCTAACAGGGGCTCGACTTGATTATCGACGACATATACAACGCTTAGCCAATAAGAACGGAGCATCGGATACCCCGACGCATCGCGTTGCTGACCGTGTGCTTTCGTGCCTTGCCGGTCGTCGTCCGGCTCGATTGAGAGTGGGTGCTAAGGTGTTTGTTGTGGTCGTATTAAAACGATTACTTTCAACAAACTGGATGCGGGCTTTCCTTGGTTCCGTGGAGCCTGCAGAGGAAGTGAGGCGTATACCTCCTCGACTCCTCGATGAGTAGTTGCAATTTCCCTGCATCAGTCATGATGGGTTGATGGCGCCACGCCAGAAACGTTTGGAGGTTCTATGCAACATGCAAAGCACACAGAGTTACAGTCGTCACTGATGCGATCGCTGCCACTCTACAACCTAACCGCGCGATTAACCGCTCGCCAGCAGTTAATTGGCCCAATCTTGGTAGATAGCCGCCTGGGGCTTACTCGGGCTCGGCGATTCACGACGATTAAAGAGCTTAACCGGTGGATTGCTAGCGGTGGGTACCGGGTTTTAGCCACAAAACAAATCGATAGGTGGATGGTGTTCGATAGCGTGCACTACACGAAACTTAAAGACCGAGGGGGAGAAAAATGTACCCAGTAACCAACGCAGAAAATTATTCAATTCTTCGGCAGATGGATGTTGGCACGACAACGCGCTACCTGCTACGACAACCCGTCGATGAGGTCGTGACGATTAATCGTGTATTGACGACGCTGAAGGATAACGAAGCGATCGAGAAGCTAGAGTACAAGCAAGCCAAGGCACAGATCTTCGATCTGTTAGTCGCTCAGGGTTTTTATCGTCGCAAAGCCGCTGGACGTTATCAGCGTACTCAGAAACCTGGCGATGAATTTATCCCCGTTAAGGTTCTCATCTCACGGAGCGATCATGTATCGCTTTAACGACTAGCGTACTCAGACTCACGTCGTTGACGCTGAACCAAGGGGTTAGCTGAGTCTGTCGAGAAGGCGTTGCATGAAAAATAATGAGAATTAGTTCAAAATTGTAGTAATTAACGAGTTGATGATTAATAATCGAATCATAAGTGTTAAGTGGATGTAATGGAGTACATTTATGGTTTTAGCAGGACTCGCTTTAGGTTTGATTGGTCTAATGGATTGTCATTGCGATGCAATGAATTTAACTAAAAATTACATCTCTTCAAATTACGTGCAATTAGTGAAGATTGAAGCACGAACCCCCCATGACAATGTGGTTGATATTCAGCTCGAAGTGGTGATGGATATTAAGAAGCCCTTGGTTTCTGGACAGCCTAAAAGCAACTTCGTGATGCGATTTTCCAGTGATGAGTGTGAATGTAAGGCGTCAACAGGGGAAAATTATGCCCTGGTGTTCTTCGATGAGAGTGGGGTACTGGTTGACACGATAGGAGATAGTTGTCGGCAGTTTTACGAATTAGGCGGTAACCTAAATGACCCGGCTATCGACCACATGATTAACTTATCCAAACAGGTAGACAGCGATGATCTCGCGGCACTCATCGAAGCTGAAATGATCGCTCCGTAGCAATTTGCATAGTGGGAAAATCGGTTAAATTGGGTAATGAAACCCACTTAACCAGGACACTATTATGCGAATCAACAAGTACATCCTCTCGTTCGCCTTCGGCGACGTTTGCGACACTATTACCCCACGCGTTTCTCTCTTCAATTCAATCGAGGCGGCTTACGAGCACCTTGACCAAGCGGCTAAAACCTTTCTTGAGGGACAGGGCATTGCACTGGATAAAGACGGAGACTACTACCAGCAGCTTCAAGCCGAATTTGAATCGTTTATATTCTGCGACACCGTAGAGGCGGTTGAGATAGAAGTGAATGACCCGGATGTTCTGGGATTCACCAAGTCGGACTTCATGCACTGCGAAGAGTTCATAGCGGGTGTGCAGAACGAGAAATTTACGTCCATGACACCTGAAGGGCGAGGTGACTTCTTCGATTACGTGTTAGGGGAATTCGATTTCAGCGGGTGGAACGAGGACTTGAATTTCGCGATCGAACATTATCTACGCTAAGTGTAGCACGACAGATCAATGGCGAGTGATCACGCTCACCATTGATGTGAATCCCCGCCTAGTGCCTCGAGTTTAAAGAGGAACTGAAATCCCTGAGTATTCGCAATGGGATCGAGTATATTAGTAAACCCTGCGTCCTCATATTCAGCGTGTCCCACTTTATGAATGGTATGTGAGACAAGCAGCGCGTAGTCATTGGCTTCAATACCCACCACCTTCTGCGCTACACGATGCGCGACATCGTGCAGTATCGTTACTTCGTCGCTCGGAGTGACCTTATGAGAGATCCTTAACAGGACGACGATCGCGCGCGGCATATCAGGTCGACCACGAAGAAATTCTTGCTGGCAAGCAAGCTGACGAAATGCTTTCTTATTAGCATCGACGTCGAACAAGCTAATGGCAGGGATTAACTCCGCGTATGAATCCAGCAGGCATAAGAAACTATACGGCTTAACTTCCGAAGGTTCGAAGGCGGCGAATAATAAGTCGTGGTCGGTGGCGTATTCAGACCGATAGGTAATCAAAGCGGGGTGATCATCGAAAGACACGAGGTCAAAGTTATCAGCCTGGAAGTTCATTGTGGTATTAGGAATCATAGATGCCTCATTGCTGAATTTGTTGGGATAACCAGGGAAAATCCTCTTCGGTGACTACGCTGGAGTGATCGCACTGGTTGATCATTAACATCGATTCGGACGTCTCATTAGGTTGGCGTAGGGCAAAGACAAGATCACCAGGCTGGATTGACAGGCCGCAGCTCGATGTCTCAACGGAACTAACAAGGAGTCGAGCCGATTCAAGTCCGGGCGTGAAGGAATGGTGTAGTTCAACCTGGGCATGGAGCAAATCCGGGAAGTTTGGAAGAGAAGCCGGCTGTGTTTGTACGGACGTAACGCGGAATACGCTGGCCGATGAAGCGTGCTTCAGTGAGTCCTTTAGGCTAACTCCCGCACAAGTGCAGGAGGGTTCCTCAGCGAAACTGAGCAGCGGGAATAAGCAGAGTATGGCGAAGGTACCTCGAATCATGAATTTCTCCTAAAAAGAAAATCATAGCGAGAACCCGCGGGCTATTTTTGCGTGTCGCTGCCCAATAGGGGCAGAGCAGCGCTTATTTATGGCGAAGGTGGTCGAGCAGTGTTCGCGGTAGAAGTAAAATAACAGCGAGAAGATCTAGGGGCGTGTAGAGTCGCTGATGGATGGTTTTTGAGGATAACCTCACCAGATGAACCGATGCGCCGAGAACGCCTGACACGACGCCTACTGTGAGGTAAAACATCGCCATGACGAGTTCACTTGCAAACGAGGCGAGTAAAGCCTCGAGCGAGTACGCAAGGAGACCGATTGTAGCGATCACAGCAACAAGAATTAGGGCGGTGTTAATCTGGGTGAAGGTCGGGGTCACTTTTTTTATCATTGCTGTTTATCCTGCTTAGTTTTTCGATGTTGGGCAACCTGTAAGACTTGCCACCACAAATGGGCTCGGTAGGCAAACCAAGCATAGGCAACGAGAATGCAAAGAGCGCCAAGAATGAATAACTCACCGAGAGGGAGTGTCGTCGCCAAGACAAAGGGGGTAAAGACACCTAAAAATAGCATCAATCCAAAGGCGATAATCTGAGGGTGTTTTAATTTCCCTTGGCGGGTGATTAACCAGGGTGCGTAAATCAATCCTGATAGGGGCATGGTTTTGATGTGACAACGAACATAAAGGCGCCGGGTAACCGCGAGTAGTAACGTTAAGGTCGATGGCTCAGTCTTGCTCACGTAAATCCACCTCCAGTCGTGTCATTAGGTAGTCAAAGGTATCCAAGTTATCAAAGGACAGAATAATACGTCCCTGGGTTGCAGTATCGCCTTCAATTCGCGTCGCAACACCGACTTGGTGAGAAATCGCTTCAGCAGGGATTGAAAAATCCGCTGACGTATCTTCGGTAAAGACAGGGGTAGGATCACTCCCATCAATCTCGCTGCGTAATCGACGAAACGAGTAGTTCAGCTTAGCAAGCCACTCATTCTGTTCAGTATGCGGTAGCTTGGCGATGAGCCGGGCTTTTGAGACGCTGAGCGAACCGTTATCAAGTTTGCGTAAGGCAGAATTGCTCAATTGTCTGCCAATGCAGGCGAGATGCCGCAAATGACCTGCCGAGATCCCCACACCGTGGCTGAGCCGATCCGATGTTGCGCTGTAACCATGAAATAGATGATGACAACACGATGCCAGCTCCGCCGGGCTCAACAGATTACTGCCGAGGGCGTGCCGGTTGATTGCGCTACGTAACATCGAACGATCATCCCGAGTGGGGAGATAGTCTGCAATGTTATTCGGCTCATATTTTGAGGTGTCATACTTTCGTTTGGTCATACTATTGTTTTACCACGAGGCGATCAGAGTTCCAAACTCTCAGGGAAGCTGATCGCCTATCGGAGGGTGGCCAATTACATTAAGGTCGCTGTCGTTTCGGTTTGTAGAAGAATGAGTTTGTTGTTGTGGGTGTCGATGGTTAAATCGCCCTGAAGATCATCATCTTCGGTAATGGCGTAAAGCTGATCGCCGATCGAGATGAAGTCGATAGGGAGTGATTCGGACAGGGCGTTCATGACCAGAGGGATTGAATCGTCATCCAAAAAACTCAGGAAGTAGACACAGGTTTGATCGGTAAACGTAAAATAATCTTCGACCGTGGAAAAATCAGGGTGATGGGTTACCTGTGACGGGGCAACGCGTTGTAGTGTTAAGTGAACATCCATGTTGTGATCCTTGTCGTAGTGTTAAGTATTATATCCATCGGTGCAATAAGTACGAGATGTTGTTCTCCAGCGATACCAGGGCAGTCGATGAAGCGTAAGAGCGTGAGTGCCCTGGTTAAGCGTAATCAGTCCATCTAGTCGTTGGTCGGAACTCACAAAGAGCTCTCCGTCTATCAAGGTGAATTCAGCGCCGAGCGAATACGCAATCTGCTTAAGTGCTTCTTGGTAATCGTTGGATAGATCAATGTCGTAATATGGGCTATACGCTCCATCCTGAATACGGTTCGGGCCCCTTTCCCAAGCCGCCGTGACTTTATATGGCCCGAACTTAAAGCGTGTTGGGCGAAATAATGAATCGATAACGTGTCGCAACGAGAGGATCGTTCTTAAATGTATCTCACTGTACATAACATCGCTTTCTCCTAAGAAAAGAAACTCATTAACCTTGCTCGAGTGTCGCTTGCTCAATATACAAGTCGTTAATGTTGACAAGTTGGCGGTGCACTGCATCATATTTCGGATGGATCAACTCAAGCATTAATTCAGAGCATCGTGCGTTGCGCGGCTGACGAACGTTTAATGTCCAAATCCAGTTATTTAAGTCTTCCTTAATCACGGTACTGACGTCAAGTGTCTCGAGATATTGGTCACGGTACACGTCCAGGGCGTCACCATAAACTAACAACTCGACAATGTGCTGTGTCTCATCATAACTGTGATCATTCAGTCGGTCATCGTGTCCGGTCGGTGCAGGTTCAGAGCTAAAGGACACCTCGGAGGGGTCTTTTTGACATTGATAACCCGGATCTGGGGCGCTCGGATCAATCGCTTCTTCGTCGCCATCCGACATCGCGTCAGGCGGCGGCGCACTGGACTCACCGGCCGTTTCATGGGCATCAAGTAGGTCGGATGCCTGGGACGCTAGGTCATCCTGTTGAGCGCGAGCCTTCGACTCGGCCGCTTCCTCATCGGTGGGGACGTCGGCGTCGGCTTGGCGAAGCGTGCTCAGTACCTTGCTGGTGTCTGACCGGGTTAAGCGTGTGCTTGGATGCTCAGCCTTACTTAATAGTTCCTGGTAACGCTCCGCGTTGAGGGAAAGGATGCTGCGAAGGTTGTTAATGATATTAATGTCTTTAATGACGCCAGATTGAATTAATTCAAGGCCGCGATCATCGAGCTCGATGATATTAATGTAGCGCTGAACCTTATCATCGTTGGGCTTGGACTGTTTGCCCTTAGCTACTTTGCTTAACCAACCGATACGTTCTGCTATCTGAAGCGCGGTGAGGCCAAGTTCCTTGAGCTCGTTCAAGGCCACTGAAATCTCATAGGGATTAAGCTGGTTTCGTTGTTCGTTGGCCACAATCTGAGAAATTAATAAATTGGCACGATCGTCCCGATTGAAATCTAATTTCACCACGGCGAGAAGTTTAAATCCCGGAATCGTTTTCGCTGCGCGCCAACGACACTCACCATCGATGATGGTGTAGGTGGTGCCGGTCTTTTGGACAATAATAGGCAACTGTTGGCCGACCGAGCTTAACGACGCGGCCATCTCTTCAATCGCTTGATCATCGAATTGTCTCCTCACCTGCTCGAGCGCGGTAATGCTATCGGGAGAGAGGGTAATGAGTTCAGTATTGGCGTTGTTGTTCGCATCGGACAAAGTAATTGGCGCGTTCATTTCGTCGTTGCCTCCCGAGGGTGAGTGAGCGACTTGCTGTGAAGAGGGGGTTGAGGCAATTGAATGACCTCGATTAAATACCGGCAAAGTAGCCAATAATTTCTCAATTTTCGATAGTGAGCCCATGTCGCTTGTTGTCCTAGTTCCAATTCTAATCGGACCCGCTGTACTCTGAGGTTAAGATCTGCCTCAATAAGCCGAAGGCGATACCATGCGGCAGCAGGGGTGAGATGAACGATGCCAAACCAAGGCGATGAGCGGTAGTCTGCGCGGTTGGTGTTCGGAGAGAGATTCCAAGCAATCGCGGCCTCCAATGCCGTAGTGGACGGAGCGGCGGCGGTTGAACAACCGGTACAATGTGAGGTGTAATGTTGGGTATCACTCTTCTCGACAACTGCCGGTGCTCCACAAAGGCATGACGATAACGTCAGAAATCGATTATCGGACTCACCATAAATACGTGTAGGCACCAAATTGCGCTCTTCGAGAACGCCGATCTGCTTGATTACCGACACCAGGCTTCGGTAGACCGCGGCCTTATCCGACATTACGAAATAGCCCCCGCAAACCAAAAGTAGATGCGGTTCCACACTTGGGGAATGAAATGCGCCATGAGCAGCGCCATGAGATAGCCAAGTGCAAAAAAGAACGCTAGGTTGAGTTTCCGAAAATGACGGTATCGACGATATTGCCGTGCCATCAGTTCGGAAAGAAGAAAAGGGTTAGCCGCCGATAAGGGTGTGCGCGACGGCTTAGGCGCCGGGGGCGCCTCGCTAGCGGTAGGATTTGTCTTCTGAGTTGTGGACATAACGTCTAATTAATTACCTGTCTGCGGGTTCTCTTGTGACGTACTAATTTGAATCATTCGCTCAATCGTCGCCTCAACAGCCTGAAGGGGCTGAGCGCCTCGCAACATCACGTACTCTCCGGTTTGGTTATCAACAATAAAGCTCGTCGGCGTTGAATCGACACCCATCGCGTCGGCACGCGCTAGGTGGGCATTGACCGTTTCAAATTGACGACCTGATGAGATACAGTCTTGCGCCTTAGACGGGTCGACACCGTAGTCAGCGATTAAAGCGGGAAGATCTGATACGCCTTGGCCATTGCCCGCAGAACGTTTAAAGACGCCCTCAAGGAAGCCCCAAAACTTCTGATTACCGCCAAGCTCGCGTACACACTCCGATGCGACGGCTAAGACTTGTGCGGCCGGATTATGAAAGTCCAACGGCATGTGTTGCCATTGCCAATTGACCGCACCGTCATACTTATCAACGACTTGCTTTGGTGTGTCATGGAATCGCTTACAGAAGCCACACTCAAGGTCGCTGAATTCCACCAAGGTGAACCGGGCGCTGGGGTTGCCATACACCGAATTTGGGTTGGCATCACCAGTCACCACCTCGCGATAGCCAGAAAGACGAGATTCAATGGCCGCTTGCTGCTCAGCCTCCTTTTGTATGGCCATCTGCTCAGCGACGATCGCTGCAAGATCACCTGGATTGGTCACGGCGTCCTGTTGTGACGACGAATCGCTCGTTAGTAACACTACAATCGTTAAGCTTAGGCTCACCGCACAGAGTAAGAACAAAGCGATGATCGCCTTGAGTAACTTCGAGGTAGAATCTTGTAAGGCGGTGATTTGCTCAGTAGGGATGTTCGAGTTGTTGTCGCTCATGGCGCTCTCCTGTAATGCGGTCAAGCCGCTAAAATAAAGTTAATCCATAAAAAGTGAATACCGACCGCGTTAGCCGCGATCAGAAAGACCGCACCAAAGGCTGATAGCAGCGCGGAAACGGCGCGAGTAGTTACTTTTAAGCGGTGCTTAATTACCATTGCCATCTCATTGAATCTCCATGGTCTGACTCACGCCGTTAATGCCCTGGGCAATGGCTTGACTAACACCATCACTAATGCCCTGTTCAACTTTCATTGATAGCGCGCTTAAAAAATCGCGAGTGGGGGTATAGTTGACTTCGTTGTGATCGATGCCCGACGTAGCAGCGAGTTCCATTGGGGTTGCAAAACCATCAGCAAGTCCCAGCTCAACACTGCGACTACCTGTCCAAACTAGGCCCGTGAAGATGTCAGGAAAGTCTGGATGCTCATAGCTTAAGCGCTCACCGCGACCCTCAATGACCGCTTCAATGAAGTTTTCGTGGACCTCACCGAGCATTGTCTCCCAGTAAACACGAAGCGATTCAGGAAGCGGCTGATAGGGGTCCATCAATGACTTGTTAGTACCGGAAGTAATCACTCGACGCTCTACGCCAACCTTATCCATGAGTTCAGTGAAGCCAAAGCTCGAGGAAATCACGCCAATGGAACCGACGACCGAAGAGGGGTTGACGTGGATCTCGTCTGCCGCTGCTGCAATATAGTAGGCAGCTGAGGCACCCAAATCGCCGATGACAGCGTAAACAGGTTTATTCGGGTGGAGTGTTTGAAGGCGATCGATCTCGTTGTAGATACGATCCGCGTGTACCGGGCTGCCGCCAGGGGAATCTATCTTGAGTAAAACAGCTTTCGACAGGGAGGCTTCAAAGGCGCGCTGAAGCGCAGGGATGAGGACGTCAGCATCAACGCCACCTCCCGAACCCACATCGCCTTTAAGTGATAGTACAGCGATGTGAGGAGCGGTCTGATCGCCGGACGCGAGTGACATTTGACGGTCGCCCAGGTTGTACGCAATCACAACCAGCATTATTACAATAGCCGGCCTGAGAAACAACGCTAAAAGTCGTGAGCGACGCGCTGACCTAAGTTCCTTAGTGGGAAAGACGATAAGCTCTCTGGCCAAATCGATTGGAATCGAGACCGTCGCGACCGGTTCACTAGGTTCGGCAGATTCGTTGTTTTCGTGAGACATAGATTATTCCTTGGGTGGTGGAGAATTCAATCTCCTTAAGCGTCGCTTGTGTTCGACAGGAGCTGGAGCAAGTACCAGGAGGACGAGCAGGAGGACAAATAACTGATACGCACCCGTTACCAGGCTAATTAAGGCAGTTGAAATAATCAGTGATATAATTAATTTGTCCGACATAAGCACCTCCATATACGTTATTAAATCGGAGAAAAAGTGGTATGTCAGACGTTACTCTGCCCAAAAGGGGCAGAGATAGAACGATAATTTAAAGGAGTGTTGTGTGAGCGTTAAAGTGAAGCAGGGTTTGCCAGTGTGGTTGGTGGTCTACGTCAATCTTTTGTTTGGTTTTCTGATTGTACCGCTAGCGTTTGCGATTTGGCATACGGTTAAAATTAAACGGCGCTCAGTGACGATTAGTGATAAACAGATCGTATTACGAGAAGGTGGTAAAGACACGTCAGTCATTGAACGAGGCGATTTAACCTTCGCGGATATTTACCAACACTATATTCATCGAGTGACGGGAACCGGGGATCTGATGTTCAACGACAAGCATGGGAACGTCATAGGAGTGAGTAGCGCGTTGTTAAACGACGAGCTCGTAGGGGTACTACGTGAGATGGCGCCCGCATCGACAATTAACAAGCTCGCGGTGAGTACGTAAGTAGTGGTATTTCTCAACCAGCTTAGCCACACCCTGATGATCCTTGAGAGGAACCTCGACAATGGTCACTTCACCACGTTGGTTTTCACAACGAAGAAAGCCAGTGGTCAATACACGGTATCCTCGTGAACGTAAAATTTCCGCATAGCTAGAAAGTTGCGCTACATCACTCGGGTAATATCGAGTTCGCTCAGTCTGCTTATTGTCCACGACCGCAAGCTCACCGCTAGTCAGTTTGAACACCTGGTCGAAGCGACCGGCAATTTGAATCGCGTGTTTTTTAGGTGTGTTAAGAAAACGCTCATTGAGGAAAAGGCGACTGCCGTTGAAAATAGAGGGTAAGTCTCGCGTAAGGCGATGACGGTTATAGAGGAAGTACGCCCCCACGATCATCATGAACAAGGAGAGGGTGATCGCAACACTGGAAATCGATAGGTCGTCCAGCGATGCGAAAACACTCATCGCTTAAGCAGAGTCCCGGCAACGGTATTGCTCAATGTCGAAGACCGATGCGCGAGACAGGTTTTCCAATCTTTCGATGTTAAGGTGAGAACCATGCTCAAGTAATCTGAGAACATTAAACAGAAGCGAACCATCATCGACCCAATCGACATCAGAGCTATCGATGTACATAGTCATTCTCATCGGCTCGCCAAATTGATCGTGTCGGTAGGAATATTGAAAAACGACACCTACCCTAATTTTGGTCATCAACTCAGGATCAGCACAAAAACCCATCATCGACTCGACGACAAATTCCTGCTGGTGTGGCGACTCTGAGAGTTCCCTTAGTTCGTGAACTAAAACATCCCCAGACTGCTTGTTAGTTATCTTTATGGTCAATGGAATATTATTCATAATATTTTCCTAGTGCGACTCTAGGTGAAAATTGTGATTGCTATAACAATTGTAGTAGAGATTACGACGAGTGCGTATCCGTAGTTGCCCAAAGAATGAACTGTTCGATATTTTTGATGCTTTTTGATACCAATTTTGCGTTGACGTTCCTGTGATTTGGAAATCACCGCGTCGTGATGAACGCTCGCTTCACAAAACTCCATGGACGATAATTGCGTCGGAGTGACGAAAGATCGGACGTGTCTACTCATTTTCAAGCGCCTCGAACAATATCGGAAAGACCTGGCCTTTCATGGTGCAAGTGTTGATCGCCTTAAGCCCCTTAACAATCTCAATGAGTGTTAGCTCAATAGCTCTGCGACGGTCATCGTATTCGTGAATCATATCGATGAAAACTTGATCTTCAATGTACGACGTTTTGATGGCTTGACGACTGGTTAATTGATTTGTCTTGCCAATGGGAAGACGCCTATAAATGACACGCCTCTTTTGGGAAGATGAACTCGGTGTGCTGAAGTGAGCGGAGCAAAATCTGAACCGTGGGGTCTTGGACACAAGGTAGCTCACTTGATGTGTTTCGATGTCGTCATCGCAGTCAACCGTCAAAGACGGCCACGAAAAAACTCGGCGCTGGTCGTCGTTGATCAGGCGGTCCCTTGTTGACCAAGAGAGATCATTGAACTCCTGGGCAATATGCTTTGCAACGACGATGGTGTTGCGATACATCTGGCGGTAACCATCTCGGACCATTTCAATACCGGATACAGTTTCATCCAGTGCAGAGATCGCTTCATTGCGAGGTTGAATTGATATGGACATCAGAAAGCACCTAAATTTTCAAATTGCGTGAACCATTAATGTACTTTTTTTATCCTACAATATCTATACCATTTTTTAAAAAAATGGTTAAGAATGTTAATTCCGATAGTAAAAATCCATAAGGCGTTGATTTTAATAGTTTTTTTTAGCCTATTAGAATAAAAAATACCGCTATGTGTAAATTTAAAAAAAACACGGGAAAAATTAGTATTAAGTGAAAACGCTAGCGGTAGAAAATCGAGCAGAGCGGACAGCGTCAAGACGAAAAAATAAGCGTAAATAGTCGAATTTATGGAAGGGTAAACGTTTAGATACGAAGGGGTTTAGGGGCGTGACAATAGCACGAAACCATCTCATTGGTATGAGTAGTTTGGTATCCATAGGTGAGGCATTTAGGGCAATACTCCCAGAGAACCTCCTCGGTTACTAATGCGATATAGAACTCTGCTACGGCGTTGGCGAGGAGAGCGGAACGGTTAATTCCGATGATTTTTCGTGCAGATAAATAGCTCAGGTAGATGGCGTGAGCGCGAGTCATTGTGAGTGGAAGTTGGTTGAAATGCGAACCTAGTGTGGCAAAGATAATATGGAGAAGTAGGTTGTATTCCTGCATGTCGGAGAAGCGATTGTGTTTCTCTGCGGAGCGAAAAGCGCTGTAAATACGAAGCGATTGATCAGTGTTAGGTGTGTGCTCTTGTCGGGCCATTGAGGTGCGATAACGCTTGGTTGAAAGCGTGTGAAACGCATCAGTAGAGATCGGTATTTTTTGAAAAATGACGGGGGTAAATCCCGACGAAGTAAGTCGGTCAACGACGTCATCAAGCGCTTTTTTATGGGCGCCGGATGAGGTGGGAAAGGTTGGCTCCTTGAAGAGAGAGTGGGTAATTAACCGTTTCTTATGGGCAGCTGAAATTGACGTTAGGTACATGGTTTCGACGTCGCGAGCGTTTGACGGCGTTTTTTTAGCGATCAAGTCTGTCAAATATTTTTGACAAATTGTCACACCAACGTGAGGTTTAAGTGCATCATGTTCGGCCTGTAAAAGGACTTCATCGATGGGGATTCGACCTGATGAAGCAAGGTGCTCGTCGGTGATAGAAGGGTTGTTGAGAACGATCTGTATAGGGTGGCTGTCTTGAAGCTGGGTGCGTTCTCTGACAAGTGACGAAACGGCTATCTGGTTAAGAGTAAGGGGCATAGATTAAGCTCTGCTTAAATGTTTTTGTCTGAAAAGTTCAAGCTCTGATTCGGGAACAACTAGAGATTCTGAGTCGTTATCGCGAATGACTTCAGCGATCGGGATGATGGTCAATGGGGTAAAATATAAGAAGCGTTCCACAATATTGAGTTGAGATAAGTCGGAAATTTGAGGGTTACTCATTGTGGAAAGTGTCTCGGCGAGGGAGGCAGGTATTCCTTGGTAGGCTGGCTCTTCTAGCGCTCTGTCGAGGCCAAGCTGTTGAACATCGTGCGCTATCGCCTGAAGAAACGACTCATATCGCGACATCGATTTTAGCCTCGAACTTTGACATTTGAACGCTGACTATAGCGGGTAATTTATAGGCCAGTGCGGTAAGTTTTTCATCCGGACATTCAGCAATGGCGGTAGCAAGATCATAGGAGAGGTTGGGGTATTTGCAGGCTAATGAAATAAAGCCGCCACCTTTCATTTTATTCGTCATCGCCTCTTTAACATCGTGAAAAAAGAGCTCATTGATCAGCATGAGTTATGTCCTCTAACTTCATTAAATTGGAGTAAACTTTCAACACGCGCTGTCCGTATGCAATGGCGAGAGGGTGGCGTGAAGAATGGTATCGCCCAATCCTCAACTCCAAAGGTTCGTCACGAGATAAGTAGCTTGCGAGCAGTTCTGAAGCCCAGGTAACTTGTTCTTCTGGATCGAAGAGGGCTTCCCCGTCTTGGGGTGGATGCCAGTAAAGGTTGCGCTGCATCATGCCGACATCAATGTTGTCGGTAGTCTCAAGTGCTTTTTCGAGGGCTTGTTCGGCTTCATCGCGAGCGTGAAAGAATTGTGGACCGTCAGACGTTCGAAAGACGTATGGATGGGGGGTAATGGTCTCGCCATCCCCAGTGCCGGTAGCTGATTCGACGATCGCAATAGAGTACAGAAGTAATGGATCGACACCAGACTGAATACCGATACGCTCAAACATGGTGTCAGAGGTGATGGGATCTGCGTTAGTCATAACGGCTGCCAAGCAGAAAGTTGTGGTAATGCGCTTAATCATCATGAGCCATAACTTGTTTGGTTTTCATACAAAGTTACGGTTTACCGAAAGACCTGTCAACAGATTTTAAGAATAAAATATATAATAAAGCATCTAAATTGTGATGTTTATCAGATTGTGAGGGGTGCCATCGAGCAATTCATTGACGGTGTTCTCAATTTTTTGATGGACTAATTTCTTGCTGAGCTTATACACCCCAGTGAAGGAGAGTTGATCAACGCTGAAGCTAACGACGATTCGCTTAACGGCTGCTTGACGGTTTAGGGGGACCTCTAGAAAACGTTTATGAGGAGCCGGGGCGTAGCGTTTATAGTAGCGACCGACGTATGAGTCTACCAGGTTAGTCATTGAATCGACCATAGAGATAGGTTCAAAACGATTATCCTGACCCGACAACAACCAATGCGACAAGGCGGTTGGTTCCGTGAACGGTAGATTAATATGATTGGTCATGAAGAAGGCGAACTGAAAGAGACGCTTCGGGGTGGGAGGTGAGTCACCATGTAAGCGCCCGCCACTGTCTAGGCCAGTCCAGCCCATTATTTGAGTTAGCCAAGAGGAGCGGCCCAAATAGGGAATGTCTAAGTCAGAAAAATCTAATAATTGATTAAACCGCAATGAAAATCCTTCATACAGGCAAGACTCGTCAACGGATTGTTTAATCTCGTTGAACTCCGACTTTAGCTGTGTGAGTTGGATGTCGTTCATTGTCTTAATAGAACCTAGAAATGGTATGTATTGTCAATAATGTTCGTTTAAAGGTTATTTTGCAAATTTGTTCGACAAACGGTAGTTAGATAAACGGATCAAAAAATCGGATAGACGTTTCTTGGAATGTGATGAGTGTCACGTTTTGAGTGGAGGCGGAGGAGTTTGACGTAATCAGATAGACATACGTGGCCGTTTCGTCGTTAGAATATCGCAAGTTGCTAATAGGTCCAGTATGCAAAAAATAATTTGGTGGGGACGGAAATATTCACTTGCGGCGCGATTGATCGTGATGGCTATGCTGTTAAGTTCGTATTGGGCATTTGAGTATTACGAGGGTAGAACTCGAATGGACAATGTTGACGGTAAAATCATCGCGGGAATGAGAAATAACGTTAACTACGTGTTGAGGCCGGCGCTTGCTAGCTTGTTGGAGCGAGGTGATGTAGAGAGTGTTGAACTCGTTCTCTCGAGCCTTGTGGGGCACCCGGCGGTGGATGGCGTGTGGATGACCATAAATGGCGGTGGTGGAAGTGCGTTTGCGGCCGTTGAGGATGAGGTTAAACAATCATCGGAGCTCCATGTTTTCGATATTCGAACCGATGCAGGAAATTTATTGGGTCGGCTTTCCTTAAGTTTTAATCAAGACGAAGCGCTTACTGGAATAGATGACGGAAAAGTCAGCATCGCCTACGTTTTGCTGTGGGTAAGCGTGATAGTAGGTATTTGGATATTAATGACGATCGTGCACGGTATTGCGATGATCAGCAGGGATCTGAAGCGTTTTAAAGGTGGCGACCTGGAAACCAAGGAATCGCTCAGATTCGGAGCCGACGATGAGTTCGCTAGAATGTATGTGGCTATGCGAAAGATCTTAAGAGAGCGTATCGAGTCGGTGGGTAGGATTCTAAACGAAACGTTGGAAGCAAGTAGTGTCGTCTCAGATGAGAACGTGAGTCTTAAGCAGCTTAATGAAGAAACAACACTGCTCCTATCGGAGATAAGACAGTTAGCGTCCAGCGATGCCATTTCGCTTGAGCAAATAAAGTCTAAGCATAGAAAAGGCGCGGAAAACTTCGGTGTTAGGTTAAACCACCTGCGACAAAATATCAGTATCGCACAGGTGTACGTCAACAAAATAATTGCGAGTGACGAGGCTGGGGAGCTATCGAGAAATGAAAGCTTGAAATTTATCACCGCGTCAATTGTTGAGGCAGACATAATGATTGCCGACATTGAAAGCTTTTTAGGTGGAACAGTTTCAGGGGATAGGCTGTCATTACTTCGCTCGCGATTCAGCGTGGGGGAGGTGTTTAATGATGTCAGGAGTGATGCGGATCTAGGGGAACGAATCGCATCAATTGAGGTAGATAACGAATCGACGAATCTTGTCATCGAGCAATTTAAGGAAGGGTTGGTAGACTGCGTAGGGTCGCTAGTGAGGGTCATGTCGAGTCTCAGGCCGTGCGAAATTAATGTCTCCTCAAGTCGACAAAACAATGAAGAGGTCGGAGTTGTCATCAATGTGATCGGTGAGTTATCACCCTATGATGTCGATTTTATCTCAAAGGTGATGAGTAGGTCGCCGTCTGCCTTAGTCGGTGGGACGACGGTTTCGGAGCACTTCGAGCGGGCTATCAACCTAGAGCAACAGTTTAACTTTAACGTCGGAATTAGTAAGTCGAATAGCGGGGAGCACATGTGGATCTCAACTCTTCAGTTACGTACTGAGATCGCAGATACTGAGAAGTTAGTGGATGAAGTTGAAAATATTCTCTATTTACGCGCCTACATCGGTGAAGAAGGAGGAGCTCGAGACGAGGATTCGTTAGACGAGATGTTTAAACTAGTGACGAACCGTCAGACTTCGAACGTGGAGTTCCTAAGAGATGTGACCGAGCTTCGAGGTTGGATGACACAATTCAAATGCAACGTAGTCATGTTTGAAGACGAAACACTGTTACAAAAAATACTCGAGGTGGGGCGCCAACAGTCTTACTATGTGGATGTTGTATTAGTCCGGAACAACCTTACTAAAGGGACCCAATCTTCCGCGCTCGCGCTAGGCGCCAACGACGTCATTGTATCACCAGTGGATGTGGAAAGTTTGGAGAGTCTGCTTTATCGAGTGCGGGCTCGTATTCGTAGTGAGGAAAAGCGGGCGACGGGTATTCCGCTGCTGTCGGTGGTCGAATAGGGGAGATTTCTCCCCTATTGATCAGTTTGCCGGAGTGGATTGCCGCGCTACTTTTTCTTCAAGCTGATCTCTTAGTTCTGTGCCATCTCGAGAAGCGGTTTCATTCACCTGAGCTCGGGTATGCTCGGCGGTTTGAAGTTCGGTGAACCCGTTTGCCGTACCGAGGCTATCGCCAAAGTTACCAGCGCCAGTGACGACGGCAACGGTTGCATTCTGATAGCGAGCGAGATCATCGTCAACCGGGCTAATATAACCTTGGCTATCGGTTACATAAGCCGGGCTTGAGTAATCGATAACTTGTGGGGTGTTCCCATTTTCATCAACTACAGGGTCGCCCTTATAGTCGGTAGCGTCCTTCATATAGAAGGCCATACCCGAATCGTTTGGACCAGAGATGGCACCGCGATCATTCACTAAATCGACAGCAAAGGCATTATAAGCTGCTTTATAGTCTTCCTCGTTGCCAACACCAAACGCGGTTTTAAACGATTCAGCCGTAAGATTGGTGAGAGAATCGGTGCCGAGGTTCAAGTTTTTAGCTTGATCCTCGAGCGCGACACCAACATCTCCGCCTCCGGCTTTAGAGAGCCGCTCCCTCATTTCACCGATGATCTCGCCTCGCTCTGTTTTGGCGGCGTTATCATACGCTTGGAGTGTCGTGAGCTGAGCAAGCTTATCAGGACTGACCTGCTCAAGTACCTCTCCGCCATCAACTGAACTATTCATCAAGTCATTTGCGAATCCGGTTCCTTGTATGCCTGAGACATCGACATTGGGGTACTTGGCTTCAAGCGCTTCAATTTGACGATCGACGTAGGCCTCAGCTTGATCAGGGGAGAAGTTTGCCCCATTGAGTGCATCGGAAAGGCCTTGACGGGTTTCAACGCCCTGTTGAACTTGAGCTACCATATCAGCGGCATAGCTGGCACCGCCGGAAACAATCGAATCGAACCCGCCGAATGAGGTTAAAAAGTCACCCGCGTTCTCAAAGTTCCGTGCTGCGTAAGAGAAATTATTTTGGTCTGCGCCGTCACTATCGAAAATTTGAGAGGCGAAGCGATTCTGGGCTGCGACAGATTTTTCTCTTGCTGTCTCAATCTGATTGCTAGAGGCGACGTCAGAAACGGCAGATTCGTTGCTATCTTGGCGTGATTCGACTTGCCCGCGATTGCTTTGATCTTGCGTGCTAGGGTCGTTTCGTTGGGCGGCAATGTCTTGCGCTGAAATGTCGGTGCTAGTGAGACGGTCGCTAGCATTACCCGCATTCTCTCCGGCGGTTGTGGCGGCGGCAGCTACTTGATTAAATTCGGCGTCGCTAGCAGGTCTGCCGAGGCCGGAATTTTCTCCTGGGTTAGCGTAGCTAGGCTGAGAAGAAGTGACCACATCTAACTGGTCGGTTTGTGCAGTGTTAAGTAGCTTTCCGTAGCCTTCAAATCGGGACTCTTGACCACCAACGCGTGATAACGAGCTAGCGATGGCCGCTAAGCCATCGTTACCTGAACTCGCAAGTGTCTGGGTGGCGGCCCAAATCTGATTTTCTCGGTCCGTCTCGAAGACGCTCCTGTCATGGATGGCGTTGTAATTAGCTTTGTAGGCCTCGGTTGATTTAATACTCTGTCCATCGATGGTGGTGTTGAACAAATCGTCTTGAGCTCCAGTGCTGCTGTTAATAAACTTTGTGGCATCTTTGACCGAAATACCGTCATTCGCCCCGCCGCTTTGGGTGGCACTAGCGCTCTCAAGGAAAGTATTGGTCCTAGCTTGTGACTCAACGGCGCTTTGGGTTGCTGTTTTGGTATCGGTGAATGCCGTGTTTCCACTAAGGGTTTCAGAGTCAACCTGATTAAAGCTAGCGTTGAGAGAACGCTGAGCGACATCTTGGATTGTTTCGCCGCTCTGTTGGCTGGAGGTGTTCATGGCATTTATAGCGAAGGATTGAGCTTCTGAGAAAGCTTCTCCCTCACTTTGATTTCCGGATAGTGCAATCTTAGCGCCCGAGCCAACGAGGAATTCGGCTGGGGTGCCAATGCTTGCGGAGGACATCAGGGACATCATGGTGGCAGCTTGAGCGGTGGTCATGTTGGAATCAGAGAATTGTTTAGAAAACTGCTGGGCCTGAGCTTCGGAGTAAACACCACTACTGATGAGATTTGCTCCAACCGCTTCGCTAAGCTGGGATTGTTGTGCGCTGCTCCAGCCACTCATGTTTGAAGAACTCAATAAGCTGGACACCTGCTGAGCGGCAGATTGTTGAAGTTGACTATTGTTTGCAAGCGTTGATGTCTGAGCGGCTGTGAGGCCGCTATCGAACTTGAGCTGTGAGCCGAGTTGGTCAGCACCTGCTCTCGCTCCGCCAAGTGCGTCCTGTTGAATTGAGGTGTTTAAGCTAGCGACCGAGGGCGTATTAGACGTTTCGGGGGAGATCAGCTTCTCATTCATATTATCAGGGGACATGCCACGGGCTAAACTGGTGGCGGCGTAGGAAGATCCATACATTAACATAAGCGCTAACACAGGAGTCGACGAGGCGAGATAGCCACCTGTGGCAATCCATGTTTCAGCGGTTTGATACGCGTTATTAAGGGCGTAAAAAGAATTCCAGTCGTAATTGGTAAGTAGTGTGTAATTATCCCAATCTCGAGTGGCGCCGACGTAGATGTAAAGATTGATAATGGCGAGTATGGGATACCATAGCTGAATCCACACTAAGAACATTAAATACTTGGATCCTAACTTCAATCCAAACGACCCCAACGCCAAGACAAACGCCATGATCGGTGCGATGGCGAACGTAAATGCCTCTAAAAAAGCGATCATTGGTCTGACTATAGTTTGAAAAAATGAATAGTCGGAAGCCCACTGACTATTTCGTAGCATGATCGCTTCATTGATCATTTGAGCGGATGATGTATCGAGGTGGTCAGTATACTTTCCACGCAGGGCATCTTGAAGAATAGGTTCGAGTAACGATAGGCGAACGAACTGCTGCGCGTTGAGACTTCCAGCAGTCATCATATTTACAGCGGTAGCAGCTTTAGCGAACGAATTTGCATTATCTGTTTCAGGATCGATACCGAGAATAGAATCGTAACCCGCAATCACTTGCGCGTTGCCGGTCATGGTAGTCAGTGCTGTGTCGATTTTGCCCCAAGCTGTAGCGCAAGTGTCAAGAACAGGGTCGCCAACCGTACCGAGATACGTGCTCGTGGTGTAGAAGGGAGACATATAAGGAAGCGTGCTATCTAAATCACCGGTAGCGAGGTCTGCATAGCTGAGCTCCTCGAGAGCGACAGCCTTCAGGGTACAGTTTTTAATGTATTCCTCTAGGGTTCGCTTAAGGTCTGCTCCACTTCCCAGCGCGCTATTCGCGGCGGTAAATATACCTTCTTGTGTGGCATTTCGTCTGAGACCAGAAATGATGCGAAGGGGCTCCATAAATTCCCCATCGGTCATTTTCGGGGATACCGGGTCAAAGGCGGCTTCCATTACTGAGGTTAGTCGATGGCCGATCGTGGATACAACGGAGCCGGTAAAAGCTATCCCAGCGGGAACATTCGCGACAACCCTAACTTGCCCAGTATACACATCAGTAATGACGACTTCGGATTTTGGTATAAAGGCGATCTGGATAATAATGACGCTGAGTATCCATGCACCAAGATCAAATTTTTGGCCGTTACTGCCTGCTAGCGAGCTAACGATCATCATTAGGAATCCAATGATTAAACCGAGTTTCACTAACGAAAAGAATGTGCCTGTCTGAAAGAAGATTGCAATCGAGATCAGAACTTGTTCAAGAAAGGCAGAGTCGCCAATAGAATAAAGGTCAAAGCTCATGGAGTTTGTCCTCCACCAATGCTAGTTCCATTAAGCGCTGTTTCGGCAAACGCTCGAGCTTCTTGCTCTGAATCTGAATAGCGAGGAGCAAGCTCAGCGAGCTGTGACTCAATGCGTTCAATGCTTATATCAATCGCTTCGATGGAGGCAGTCCGACCCTCCGATTCCTTTCGGTCGACCACGGCGACGCGAGAGGCCCTAAGAATGCTAAGTATCGCTTCGCCGGTCATCTTAGCGGCGAAGGAATCTTGAAGAAATTCATAGTATTTCCTTGCTGCTTCGACGCCATCGCCTTCGATCTCTAAGAGATCGGTCATTTTGGAAAAATGTTCTCCTCCCATAGCGAGCATGACAGATTGATCAGCTTGATTTAGGATCGGGTTCCCAGGGTCGGCTTGAAGTGCTGTGAACGCACGCTCGAACGCGTCAGCGATCTTGGCTTTAAGTGGCTCGTGGTCGATCTCGTGGGTAGCGTCGGGAGTGATATTGCAGGTGTCGGTGTCGGCACTGCAGTCATAGACAATAAGTTTGTTGGTGTCAGTCCCCTCAACGATGTCTTTAAGTGAGATATTGAGAGGGGGAAGGGTACGCATGTCTAACGTGGTTTTACCTTCATCGTCATCAATAGTCGCGGGAATGACAGGTGAGCCGGATAGAGAAATGATGAGCTCGTATATGCTATCGTCAGTGGCAGCCATCCACGACGAGAAATTGCTGGCCTTTAGTCCCCGATAGACAAGGGAGCCATGGTATCTGGCGGCAAAGTCGGTTGGGTTAGCGTTCCGCTCTTCACCGATGGCATTATAAACCGCGGTTGACGCCTCAAAGACGTCGCCAAACAAACCTGAAAGTGTGGTGCCCTGTTCTGCAACTTGGTTGATACGCTCCGTACCTGACGCCTCTCCCCATGGATTAGTGGTGGTAATTAATCCTTGGGCTAGCTGACATGAATTTCCCATGTATTCGTTCAACGCGGCAATTTTTTGCTGGAGGTCATTCATCTTCTCGGCACATGTTGGACAGGCGGCTTCGATGGCAAGTTGGAAGGCGTAGGCAGGTGCTTGCTGGGCTATAGCTCTAAAGAGCTCAATTAGCCGCTCGGAATTAATGAAGCTTAGAGACCCCGCGTATGCGTCAATTCCTCCACACCCACCGCTCGCAGAAGGCATCGTGACGGAGAGCCAAGTGGGGTCAATCGTCATGCTTTTCGCGGTAAAACGACCACCGTAATAACCGTGTCCTTGCGCGGTTTCGAAGCCCCCTGGAGGGGTGTAATTGGACATCTGGTTATAAATATTGTCCATTGAGGCCTGCATGCCATCGGCATAAATAACAGAGCAAGGGAAGATCAACGAGGCTAAGAGGATTGGTCGTAGTATCGTTTTGAGGTTGGGCTTATTCACGGTAATCTCCTTGGGCGTTCAACGCCGATCGAACGGCTTCAGACGTAAATGGGGTGTTTTCATCGGTATCCGCACGGGTGGGTATGTCTTCGTCGCGGTGATTGAATTTCTGTGTTGAGAAATATTCTTCGTCGGACAATATATTGAGGCGGTGGGCTGAAATGAGTGTGCGATCAAACAGTTCGGTCATTGAGATCGAGTTTCCGGCGATTTGATCGCGACGGCCATCTGGGGAGACGGCATAGATGCTAGGATATGTGGACACGCCAAACTCGGCAGCGTGACCATGATCAGGTCGAACCCCTCGATTAAAGGCGGCCTCATCAAAGGGGTCGATACTAATTTTTACCGTCCCATACCCGGCAGAGGTTTCGAAATATTCAACGATTTGAAGCTGCAGCGCAGAATTGGCGGTATCATCAAGAAAAACAAAGAGTCCCATGCGATCGGAGAGCGATGCCAGAATTTCTCGCTTATTTTTCTCGGCTTCTCGATCCAAGGCATTGCCACCGGAGGTGGAGGTGGGCCGGCGATTGTTTTGGTCGAGAACGGGATGTCCTGTAACAACCCTTGCTGTAACTTGTGAAAAAACCTGAGCACGATCTAACGCCAATTTTTGTAAAAGGTAGTAGGCTTCAACATTCTCAGGAGTGGGATCATCGATGGCTTGATTAAGATAAACTGGCAGGTTTTCTTTGAGCCAAGCAGTGTTCATGATCGCTGGGCTTGGCTGCGTCGGCTCCGGGGGTGTTGGAGGTGGTGCTGGCGGGATCTCAGTTTTTTCGGGTTCTTCCGGTTCTTCTTCTGGCGGCAATTCATTATAAAAGAACCAGCCTTCATCCGAGCGCTTCCGCCATTCGTCATCCGTGTTATCTTGCGCCAAAGCAGGCATAAAGCCAGAGATGGCGGCGACCAATAATGTCGAGATAAGTTTGTTAACGCGCACGCAATCCTCCTATTAAGGCTTTAGTCTACGGGAGGAAAGCGCGGGAAAAAGCGTTGTCTCTGCCCCTTTTGGGCAGAGACAAGCAAAAAGTTGCTAATATTCAGGTAATTCTTGCCACTCATCACTATGAGTAATGGAGACGCGTGCTGTGTTTGCAATAGTGTTGTCACTACCTGCCACTTCTAATATTTAGATATTGTAACTCATTCTCCTTCCTCATCTAACTGGTCATCCAACAACTGGTTAAGTAGGTCTAAGCTTTTACTCTCTACCTCTTGTACTTCCTCCAATACTAGTACTTGTTCATCTACGTAAGCTGCTAATAGTAGGTGCGCTGTATCTTTGGATGGGAGTAGTATGAATACAGACCACAGAAGAATAGCCCAAATCGCAAATTTCTTAGCTTCTTCCGAGTGGACTGCGCCAAATGTTAATGCCGTCAAAATAATGGCTACTAAAAATGTGACTCCTGTCAACGCAGGTAAAATACCTAATAAGTAGATAGTTAAATAGATCATTATCGGTTCTCCCAATTAGTTTTAATATAGATAGGCAGGATTCCAAATAAGAACAAACCTTCGCGTACTCTTTATGAAAGCATACCTTTAACACCGCGTACCATAAATTTATGTAAGATCATTTTTATTGCTTGTAAACACCACGGTCTGCATCTAGTTGTACTTCGATGCGAAGATCTTTACGACCAGCCCACTGATACATCCGTTAAAGCATTTGATCTTACCTCGCATCCGTACTAAGGTCGCGATGTTGCTCGAAATGGGTGAGCAGCGTTGACGTTACCGGGAGGGCGCGGCGGCTCAACGATTCGGTGCGAGGATATTTTAATCCTTCCAGGCCGAGATAGATCTGATCAAGGCTAGGCTGTAAGGGGATAGCGGGTGAGAAATCACTCACCGAATGGGGCCGACGTAATCCGTTGTCAACGACGTAAAGCGAAGGAATATCTCTTAGCTCCGCTACGGATTGACGCGATGGGAATGGGGCTTCTGAATCATGCATGAGACGATGCCACTTCCTGAGCGAGTTGAAGTCAGTCATCTCGGGGAGCTTTTGATCATAAAAGGGAGTCTCAACTTGGCCGAGTCGCACAAAGCTTGTGTTAGCAAACTCAACGCCCAAGAGTGTTCCGCCCTGAAAATTAGTAACGGGAGTCATCCAGGTGTGATCAAATCGTGGTGGTAAGGTGTCCGTAGTGCGAGTCGGAAACGGGTAGCGGTAAAGCTCTGCACGAAGGGGCTGACTGTCGTTTACTTCTCTGAGGTAGTTATTGAAATCACTCAATCGTCCAGATCTCCAGAAACGCCGAACGTAGTAGCTGTCCTCCGGGGCCTGAAGTCCCAATTTTGAAACAATACGTTCGCGTCTCATGAGGCGATGGCTGTCATCTTCCCACAGCTCATCGATGAACAACCGCGCATTGATGCGGGCAACGATGCTCGGAGTAATCGGGTGGTTCCAGTCGTTGCCAGCCTGTTCGCAGTCATGTAACGCATTGGGAAACTCTGCGCTAAGGTGGTCGCGGCTACTAGCCGTGACGGATGCGCTGCACATTACGGAGAGAAACAGCGCGGCAAACTGAGTTTTTGAAAACAACATCGCTCTAGCTCCTGTTTTGATGTTCGATGAATACCAGTAGTACCACGACATCGTGAAAGTCCCAAATAATGAGCGGCTAATCGTGAGTTAAAGGAGCAGTTTGACGGTAGTGGGGGTATAGCATAGCCCTTCAAGCGCACAGCCTTGATAAGTGACCAGGATATACGGTGATGTGGTAGGTGGAAGGTCGGCGACAATAGCGCCAGAAAGCACCGGTTTGAACTCATCAAAGAACTCATCATAGAGCAGTTGGGCTTCAGGTAATTTGAGAGACAGTAGTGAATCGTCGCTGTCTTTAATGATTAGGCTGTCGGCATACAAGAAATAGCCCTCAGCGATGTCGAAGGACAGAATGGCGTCGCCTTCATCAGAGCTTGATATAGCTGGGCTAAAAGCTGACTGGGCGCTTAGAAAGTTGTCGCCGCCAATGCTTTGGCTGGGTATAAGGATCGCGAGTAATCCGATAAAGATTAGCAGTTTAGACATTAATAGAGCTCTCAGTTTGTTCGTGACTACCGTAAAACAAGTTGTGACGACTGGCAACCTTTGGAGAACCTTGAGCGTATGGGATTGGAAGAAAATGAGCATTGGAAAACGGAAGTTTGGGGAGTGGTTGCAGCGGTGGTCGACTATGTTAGCCTGTTGTTAAATCACAAGGAGATCAGCAAGAATGGACGTAGCATTGTCAGCGGATGAAAGTAAGGCGGTATTCGAGGTATTCGTAGGATATAGCAAGCTTCGAGACATCAAAATACGAAGTGAAGAGTTTCAAGGAGTGATAAAGCCGATGCTGATAAAGCATCGGTGCTCGCTCTATGATCTGGCGGATGCGGTAGAGGACCTATGGCAGCCCTATTTCAATCATCAAGCGCTTAGATCGAAGGCGCTCAAGCGCGAGTGGAAACAACCTGCAGTGTTTCATCGTTCAACCAGTTCGCAGTACGAAGTGGTTAATTTTATCGAAGAGCTGGATGTCATCTTAGAACGTTATGAGGGCGATTATGATTTGCCGTCCGTCGCTGAATTCAGAGGAATGGGAGAAATCGGGTTCCTTAAGCGATGTGATCGTTACTTTGGTGGATTAACGACTTTTTTGAGTGTGATCGGCAGAGATGATCTCGTTAGAAAGGCTGGAGCAGTGGCTAAGAAGGATTGGAGTCTTGACGATACGTTGGACGAGACCATGTTAGTCAGTATTCAGCTCGGTCATTTCATAAAGCAGAAGGAAATAGAGAGTGAAGGTTACAGTCGTCTTAGGTCAAACTTAAAATTCCACTTCGGTAAGTCAATTCTCTCCAAAGCGCGAGTAGCCTGTTCACAAAGACTGCCGATGTTTGGTCGTTGGTTAGCTAATACGGAGATTGTTCACGAGCTGGTGGCGTCGGCGCCTACTTCAAAGTTGCGGGAGTTCGAATCGGCGTTGAAGGAAACAGGCGTGACGATCAAAGCAACTGATCGCGTATACCTGAGTGAGTTGTCGGATCTCGAACGCGAGGAGTTCCTGTGCAAGTATGCAATTGTGCAGGGGGAGTGCGTCGACATAATTGAGCTTGACGGGATCATCGGTGTGAAAGCATCGGAAGCGTCGAGTTCGGTCGATTTTAATATGCTAGCAAGCGCAGAAGAATTTTTAGCTGAGGTTTAGACTGAGGGGCAGGGATTTAGACAGATTTTGAAAAAAACGGTTGTTTAGATTCATAGATTGCAATTTTTGGCGTTGAGGTAACCTATCAGTACCTAAACAGAAGGATCGATTTATGAATAACGACAACGTGTATGAGGTGGAAATTAAGTGGAAGGACGCAATTAATGACGAAGCGATGAGCGCGCTATTTTGTGAGACAGATGATATTGGGGGTGACGACGACAATATCTTCTTCTATGGCTTGTCGCGTGACCAAGCGAATAAGCAAGCGAAGGCTTTTCAGAAGACCGGAAGTATTGATAGTTGCGAAGAGTGGTTTATTGTTTCGGTGTCATAGTGCGTTGCACGCGTGCGGGTTGAATAGCAGGTTGCGCTAAACTGATGATAGAGAAAGAGAATGAAGAAGCCGAGATTATCTCGGCTTTTTTGTGCCTGGTGTCTGTGAATTAGGCGGGTAATTGCGGTTGGGCGGAAAGCCTGTGTTTTAGCAACACTTGAAATAACTCTCATTATTTCAAGTAAATTAGCTGTGATTTTGTGTTATTAAAATAACATTTGTATTATAACATTATACTGGGTATATTGGTGTTAAGACTAATTTACGCAATAAGAGGTTGTTCATGGATGTAGATACAATCGCATCAGTTGCTACTGCCATTGGTGTAGCGGTAGCAGTTTGCCAATTCCGAGAGTCAGTAAAGCTAAGTCGGAGCGAATTCGAAGATTCACTCGATCAGCAATACCGAGAGCTCTCCTTCCAAATTCCTGTCGACGTAATACTGAGTGGGTCTATGAAAGACATAGATACCCGCGACTTAAGACATGCAAGAGAGTCTATTTACAACTACCTCGACCTGTGTAATGAGCAGGTCTACCTCCGATCTAAGAATCGGGTTACAGCGGCGCGCTGGAAAGAATGGAATAGTGGAATTGAACAGAATCTTCAACGAGCGTATTTTGCGACGATTTGGAAAGAGGTTAAGCGTAAAGCCCCAGGAGCTTTTTCTTATCTCGAGGCTTTGGAGGTGAGCGACTTCAAAAAAGATCCAATTGAAAACAGGTTCGATGTGTTTGGATTGTTCAAGACGCGTTAGATATTATCGATCGACGAAAATACAACGCAAATCGGAATGGCGACGTCACAAGGTCGCAACGATGAATAAAACGTCATTGGAGGAAAGGAAATGACTGTAATATATGCTGCGGTAATTTTAGTAGGCATCATTCCGATGGTGCTTTATATCATTTTCGGTTGGAAGGGCACGTTAGATGTTATCGGTCTACGAAAATACAACGCAAATCGGAATGGCGAGGTTTCGCCGAAACTAAACAAAGAAAATGGAGTACCAATCACAATGGAAGTATCAGGTAAAAAAGTATTAAGTTCAGTCGGCGGTCTACTCGCCTTTATGGTCATTTGGATGTCATTCTTCACCGTAGAGGAAGGTCATGTAGGCATCGTCAAGCGATTCTCAGAGGCGCGTTATCAGGTGAATCCTGGTCTGCACTTTAAAGTACCGTTCATTGATAGCGTGGAAGAGATCGAAGTCAGAACACGCAAGAACGTCGAGAGTATGCTGTCGAGCAGTTCAGAGCAGATGCCTTTGACCGTCGAGGTGTCCGTGAACTGGACGGTTGAACGTGACAGTGCGCTGGATTTGTTTAAGCGATACGGCGGATTGAACCAGTTTGAACAGCGTATTTTAGATCCACGGTTTCGCAGTGTAACAAAGAACATCTTACCGCAGTTCTCAGCGGAACAGTTGATTCAAGATCGTGCGTCAGCGATTCGACTGATCGAGGGTCAGTTGATCGAAGAGATGGCTGAGTTCCCAGTTGGAGTCGATAACATTCAAATTGAAAACATCGTGTTGCCGCCTCGATACATCGAATCAATTGAGACCAAGCAGCGAGAACTTAATCTCGCAGCAGCCGAGCAGCACAAGTTGGAACGTCAACGACTCGAATCACTACGACAAGTAAACACCGCAGAGGCTCAGGCACAATCCATTGTGAAAGTTGCAGAGGCAGAAGCGCAGGCGACTCGTTTGCGTGGTGAGGCGGAAGCCTCTTCGATTGAGGCACGAGGGGCTGCACTTCGTAGTAACCCACTCATTGTTGATCTTACCGAGGCCGAGCGTTGGGACGGCGCCCTACCCACGATGATGACCGGTGAAGGTACGTTACCAATATTGGATATGCGTCAAGATAACGACTAGAAAATTACACGGGTTAAACGAGGGTTTGGCCCGTGATTCATTTAGAGATTGTAAACATGTCAACTAAATAAAAAACTGACGAACAGGCATGTCTTGATAACGGTCATGTTTTTTTGCAATAAGTTTTTTGTTTCATGTGGCGCCACATCTGATCGCAGAGGGAAATATAGAGAAAGGACGAGCTTCGTTGTGACGACTCTGTACTTCTTGTGTACTTCATGTTTCATTAACATAGAGATGCTATATACAGAGTCGGTTGTCGAAACAATAGTAAGCAATAAAGAAGAAACGGTTAATTAATCATGGCAAATTCAGATCGAGAGAATTGTTACCGAGATTACTACTATAAGCAGTTGATAAATGAGGATAAACCTCAAATCGGAGCGAGTGCGCTGGTGGAGAATTGCGGTGGCTCGATGACCACTGCCCAACAAGCCATTAAGACATTTCAAGTCGAGATACGTTCGATCGTTAGGCGAACACAAGAGCTAGGCGATGACCTCTATAGAGATGCGCTACCCGGTTTTATCTCGATGGTGGAGCGTATCGATAAGTTAACGAGTGCGCGAGATACAGAACGACTCGAGGATGCAGACCAAAAAATTAGCGACCTGCAGAAAGAGGTCGCTGAATCAAAGCATCGGTTGGTAGAGTTGAAGTTGAAGATTGAAATGTTAGAGAAGGATGTCAGGGATCGCGATCATAGAATTGCTGGTCGTGATGCACGGATCAGGTCACTGATAGTCGCCAAAGATGATGCTACGACCAAGTGCCGTGAACTCAATGATCGAGTAAGCGAACTTGAATCAGCAAATGAAAAACTAAAATTGGATGGCGCTAAACTTGAAGCGCAAAAGGAAGCGATCGCAAGTCAGCTTAACCAGGCTGCTGAATCGAATGAGTTGCTACGCAGGAACAGTGACAAAGCTAAGGATGCGATGTCGAACGAGCGCGCAGGCCTGCAAGGTGAACTAGCTGAAAGACTCAGTGAGATCCAAAAGCTAACTGAGCAATGTGCAGACCACGAAGCTGTGGTCGAACAGCTCACGCAGGCGACGCGACGCACAGACGCCCTACTCGACTCAAATAACAGCCTGAAGGCGCAGTTAAATGATCAGATGGAAGCGACTCGACGAGTTGAAGAGGCGAAGGATGCGGTCATCGAGGGGCTTAGGTCTTCCCTATCGATAGCAGAAGATGAGCGTAAAGCGATGCTGGACGCGCAGGATAACGATCGTCAAAACGAAAAGGATCTCGAGAAGCTTAGAGCGGAAAATGACCGTTTGTGGAGGCTCTTAGGGGAGCGGCTAGAAAAATGAGCGCCCCCAGTAAATACACTCCGCCCCTATATCCTGCAATCTTGACTCGCTCAAAGGACGATGGGATTGGATTGCCTGTAAGCTACACTGATCGAGTTGATGGTTATGACTTAAATAGCCCAAGAGAGCGATACCTCGTGCTGGCTAGGTTTCTGTTGCAGAGTCCAGGCGGTGAACCACTCTACTCAAAAGCGACCCAAGCAGCTTACCGTACCGAGGTGTTACGTTGGTTCGCATACATTGACTATCGTGAGATGCACGGTGGCTATGATGGGGATCTCTACTTGCCCAAATTTGGTTTTGTAGAAGAATACTTGGCGTGGTTAAAATGCCCGCCTCGCGAGTATATTGGTAGCGCCAAAGTTAGTATCAGCCACCCTGATTATAAGCTCTTTCATCAGTCGATAGCGGACCAGGAGAATAACAAGCCGTTTGCGGTGTCACCCAAGGGGGTTAATCGGAACGTTAGCGCGTTGAGTGCCTTTTATTTGTATGTTTCGGAGTTTATCGAAGATATAAGACCCACCTCAAACCCTTTTCGCCGGATTCTGAGTAAGCAGCGAAAGCCAAAGCGAGCGTTAAAAATCGATCATGTATTGGAATCACATGAAGTGGATGCGATTCGATCCTACTTTAGCCAAGAGGTGAATGATCGCTTGTTGGAGTTTCGACTAGAACGAGAGCGGTGGCTCTTTTTAGGGTTACTACATACGGGGTTGAGACGCGCCGAATTTATGTCGCTGAGGCACGAAGACGTTCGCTTGAAAACGATCACTGACCACCGGACTAACTTAGAGCTTCGAGTAGCATCGCTTAATGTGTTGCGTAAGGGTGGCGGGATGGACCGGGAGGAACATATTTGCTCCTCGTTTGTCTGCGAGGAGTTCCATCGATATGTTGGCTCACTCAGCGCCGTGGCGAGCAATGAATTGAGCGCCGAAGCGGTGCTCTACTCGCTGCCTAGCAAAAATTGGAAGGTAAGACCGCTTCAGGAAAACGCCATTGATTTCGTGTTCGCTCAAATGGCGGGTTCGATGGCTGAATTTTGCAAAGGCCATCCAGAGTATAAACATTGTGCAGAGCGCATCGCAGAAATGACGCCTCACTGGTTACGCCACACCGCAATCACAAAGGTGGCCAATACCCAAGGTGTTGTAGCGGCCAAAGATTTCGCTAATCATGCGAGTTTGAATACAACGACCATCTATACGACCACTAAGGCTTTCGAGCTTGCGGAAGCGGGCGATGAGTTGAAGCGAAGCTTTGGCCTCTAGTTCGATGCAGAGCCCTGCCCTTTTTGGGCAGGGTTTTGTCTGATAGATCGTGTAATTTGGTTTTCAATAAGGAATCTACTAGCGAGGCCTTTATGAAACTAATCAACAGCGAAAACAAAATAAACTCGAACGTCAGAGACTTGAAGCGTTGCGAGAAGTGAATACTGCTGACGCACAAGCTCAAGCGATTATTAAGGTCGCTGAAGCCGAAGCTCAGGCGACGAGATTGCGTGGTGAGGCTGAAGCCGAAAGTATTGAAGCGCGTGGTGCTGCGTTAAAGAGCAACCCGTTAATCGTCGATCTGACTGAGGCTGAGCGCTGGGATGGTGCCTTGCCGAGTATGATGCTCAGTGATGGCGCAATGCCAATTATTGACACGCGTAATTCAAACAACTAGGCAGAGTAACCGCCTGACATTGATCCCACCTGCCATAGGTGGGATTTTATTATTGAGAATGATATTTAGGCCTAATAGCCACCCACCCCACTACACTGTCAATCAGGCCTCTAGCTCGCACCATACAAAACCGATGTTAGAATGCTTACCTAAAAGCCAGTGACCATTACCTACTTAAATTACTTAACTTCCTAGAGCCTTCGACAACTACAAGATCATGTAATTTACGCTGACGAATGCTATCAACCACTACGTTTCAAGAATGCGATACCAGAGAAGCCAAACTTAAACTACCGATATGGTGCCTTTTAGCGTAGAAGCCACCTTACACTGCATATTAACGAGTTTTGGTTCTGATCCCTTAAGCAAACATTTCCTGTGCGACCACATCGTACCAACTGTCGTTTTGTATGGCAAAAAGTCTATTGAAATAAATAAGCCGAGCGATCGATGGTCTTGAATAGTGGACAATTGAAATTTTAACCGATGCTAACTAATCGTCTATCTCTGCCCTAAATGGGCAGGGATCTCGAAAACTTTTCGGCGGAACTACGTTGTAATGAGGCTACTTTATTTAGAGAGGTTCACATGGAATTAGTTCACAACGTCAACAACTCAGCGCACGAACAAGCCAAGCCAATCAACGCTGGGGTGAAGCTAATGCTAGAGAGCGTATATCAACGCAGTGACACACGGTTTGATCGGCCGATGTATTCGAGTTTTAAACTGCATTTAGGCAGAAATGGGGATGGTTGGGCTGATGCTGGTGTTGAGATGTGCCGAGCCGAGCGCCAGCAAAACGAGGCATTCTACGATGAATTTGAGGGCAGGATGACGCCGGTAGTTGGCGCAGCGCACGTAGAGGGTGACGGGATTGATTGTGGCGAGGTCTCGCTTGAAATTAAGCCGAATGCGAATGCTTCAAAAATACGTATTAAGCTGCCCGAAATAACGGATAGGTTTGGCCATGTGTGGTCGCCCTTGAACGAGTTCATCTTATTCGAAGACTATTTGATTGCTGTATCGGTGATTATGAAAAGCTATGTGCCGTTGCAGTCGGGAATTGTATTCAATAGTAATTCGGGCTTCATTGCGCCAAATAGCATTCGTGTGAAAAGCTTTCTGAGTGCGCTGAACGATCTAGGGTTATCGATGAGCGGCCTGAAGTCGATGAAGCTGAAGTTGAAGGCGCTCTTAAACACCTATTACGAAGGTCACCTTTACCATCTCGTTTCAACTCCCTGCATGAGTGTTGATATTAAGGATTCAGTGAAGTTTCCGTTAGGTGCGGTCGTGCTGATCAATCAAGCGATGGTATTCATCATTGAGAAAGATGTTGTGAAGGTGTGTTCGCATGCAGAATTTAGAGGCTTAGTAGAAGAGGAAGAGCGATTATTGTGGGGAGGTGATAACGCGCCGATGCCCACTCACCTGCTCGATGTAATCTGGGAGAAACGCTGGAATTGCTGGCAGGAAAATAGTCAATCGCGTGATATTGATCTGGTTACAGCGAAATCGATGGATGTGGCCGGCTGCTATAACACGTACTATCTTAAGCTGATGAAGTACATGATTAAACGAAATCGAGCTGATCAAAAAATAGGCAATGGTCGCTAATACTACCATCGTTGCGATGCAGGCTTTTGAGGGGCGTTATCCACAGATTTTTGCCCCTTTTTTGTGGACAACTCAAATCGACATTGATGAGAAATGAGGGAAAGATTAAGCAACGGTGAGGATAAATCCTCACTACGTTGCTTGGGTGGCCGATTACGCGACAACGTATTGCCGTCGGAATGATCGGTAGGTCATCTTCCATTGAGTCGGGGTGGCCCAAAGATTGATCTTTAGGCTAAATAGCCGAGCAAGATTAATCGTATCTCGGACTGGTACCCCACTCGCTTCTAATGCGAAGTAGGATAATGCAAAAGCATCGAGCTTCGAATTATCAATCGCTACCTCACCCGCATCAAGTACGAGCTCAATTTGGTTGTATGTGAGGTGTTTGATCTCCAGATAGCCGTTAAGCTTTCTAGCGACCTGCTTAGGAAGAAGATTGAGTCGTTGCTCGATACGAACAACGTTCGATTCATGCGCCGAAGTCGGCGGTGAATACGAAGATTGGACAGATTCCATCATGTTAGTAGACTCCGAATAATCCGGACTCACACCCTATAGGGCGGAGAGCCCGGTAGGGTTAATGGCGGAACGCCGTTACGAATTAATCAGGTTTGTTTATGTTGAGTAATTCGTAATCTTCATCATCGAGTGGCAAGCCAGTGGATTTCTCGTTCTTTTTGACTGAATAGGCAAAAAACGCACAAAATCCGGCAAAGAAAATGACTAGCGAGAGACTGATTAGTACATCAAATGAGCTCATAAAAATAAAATTCTCCATGTGGAGTTCCTTCTAATTATAGCATCCTGGCTAACACAAGCCAGCTAAGCTGAGTAATGTTAGCGACGTTTCTTCCAGTGACGAGGTTGACCCTGTTGGGCTCGCCTCATAACCAGAATCTCGTCAATGATGTGCTTCAAGTAATGCAGCTTCGATAGCGAACCTAGCACTCGAAAAAAGGCTGTATTGGTAGGTAATAACAACACACCAAGGAAGATAATAAGCTTAAGCTCATCAGACGCCCATGTGAAGCGGAAGTTATTACTGATCAATTCAGCGCTGAAAAGACCGGTGAGCGAGACGAGGGCTGCAGTAGTTATTCCCAATACATAGGTATGGGAAGTGATTTTACTGCGAATTGTCGCCCCGATTTGAACAAGGTCTTTCGTTTTAGTTTTACTGAATCGTTCGAATTCAGTTTCTGTTTCTTTAGTTTTGGCCATAAGGCTCTCCTGTGTAAAGGGGAGCAGCGACCCAGAGGGTAGAAGCCCCCGTGGGTTTAGTGGCGCTAGGCCGTTAGTTAGGTCGTTTAATGACTTCAATATCCGATCTATTAACTGGGGTACGTATAGGTACCCAAGCATCTCGCTGAGAGATAACCGTATTGATTGTAATTTCCGACAGGTCGTGCGGTCTAATGGTTGGCAAGCACTGGAATAGCCAAACAGTCCCATCAGAGGGCTGTTCGCCTTTAGCGCTGACAGCTAGCCGCTCAAAGCGGTTATATTGCTGGCCATTGTAGAAACATTCCGCCAACGTTATTGACGGGATGAAAAGCACGATTAACGCGAATCCGATTGCTGCTCTCATTTAGTGAACCTTCTCGATAAAAGCAGGAACAGTGACGACAGACGATTCAATCTTCGCTTCGGGATGATGGATAGCGGGCGCTACCAAATCAAAGCGATTACTGATTGTTAGTACCGCTTCGTCTACGATGAGTCGCACACCAAAGGTCGGTTCAGGAAGTCCTGTTACGTCGCCAAAGCGTTGTACGAGGATGCCAGAACGTGTTTCGGTATACAGTCTTTCTACAGCCGCTAAGCCCTGTGAAGGGTACTCAGAGCCGTCTAAAGTGCGGATCGGGGTTAATGTGTAGTTGATATATTGCATGACTATCTCCATGAAAAAGAAGGAGATGCCCCGAAGGTGCAACCCCTTCGGTGGTTTAGAATGCTGAGTAACGTCAGCTCGTTGTTAGTCAATAACATTGACAACATCTTTAACATACTCTCTACCCAATGTTTTGTAAAGTCAGCCATTAACGGATTACGCGTGATTCATCGAAGGGAATGTTAGATTCGTTTTGCTCGGGGGGAGAGGCTACGTCAGCGTCATGGCGGACAGCGGCGGGTTGGTTGGGTTGCGGGGGATGCGCTGCATCGGGACAAAATACGGTGGTTTTTAGCTCCCCGTCTTGAAACGAGTTATAAATCCAGCCGCCTTCAACGCGAGCGCGCGTGTGGTGAACCGGCTTCTTGAGGCGTTTCTGAGTTGACGTCTTTACTTCTTCAAATGCTAATACCGACTCCGAATCCTTGCCGGTAATCATATCCATGAGGCTCATCTTGTTTCTCCCGGTTAAAAATTGTATCGAAGACCCACCCAGAGCGAGGTGGCTTCTGCGTTGGCCTCGTTGAGGGGGGTTAAATAGGTGACGTATCCCTGCGACGCGAGGTCGTCGATGACAAAGGTCTGATCTACCCCATCAGACGCTGAGAGAGACTGGTAATTGGCGCGCACAAACGTGTCAATGGCTGACGTGATGGGGATGGTCCAATCGATTGTGGCGGTGAAGCCCGTACCATTGGCCTCGTGAGTGAAGCTTTTTGGCTGACGTAGATTTTGGCGCAGGTTCCACTCCCCTTCCCCATCGAAGCGAAGGTGTGAATGATACTTGGCGGAAATACCTAAAAACGTACTGCCAAGTTGATGTTCCGTTGAGAGTTTGAAAAAGACGCCGCTAAATTCGGCTTGGTATCGCGCATCGAGACCTGGGAACGGGCCAATGAACCTTGGGTCGGGGTTCCCGAATTCGTCGGTCAGAACAGACTGGTAGCCGTTGACCATCTGCATATCCCAGGTATCGTGGCTAAAGCCAACGCTGGCGCTGGCGTAATGCCCGACTGAGCCTAGCCAGCGGGTTTTAACGCCGCCAGAAATGGACCAGCTGTTTCGATCGTTCCCGTCGATGTCAGAGTAAGAACGAGAAAACTCGCCCTCGCGGTCATTCAGGTCATAGTCGCTATCTTGTACGGTGCCCTCCGGCGGCATGGTCTTGAGGTAGGAAAGCTCGACGATAGCGGCCCAATCTTCGGACAGTAGTTTCATGCCGTTAATGTGAACATTGAGGGCCGGGGAGTCCATGTCGCGAAAGGTAAGCTCAGATAAAACGTTGGGGGACTCAGCATATTGCGGTAGTCCAGCGATATTCCAATCAACCTCTGACATCTCGTAACCCACATCGAGTTGCAAAACAAACGCATCGATAAATAATCCTGTTAGCATAATTTAGCTCCTTGGTAGTTAGGGGTATTATCTCGACTTGAGATAAGAAATATCGCGCTGAGTCTGCCCATTTGGGGCAGAGTGGCGCAAAAATACGTAGTATGATCGGGGTAAGATGGATTTTTAAGGTGTGAGCAAGGATGATTGGTTTGTTGAGCTGGGGTCGAATTATTAAACTGAGTGTGGTGGTGTTCTTTATCTGGTGTGCGCCACCGGTATTAGAGCGCTACAACGAAGACCGTAAGCTGAATAACCTGGTCGCTTCGATACCGCAAAATATCGTCGAAGAAGGCTCGAAATCTGAGGTGAGAGATTGGCTGAGTACGCAATGGGAAATTGAGTCAGGTGAGCGCTGGGACTTCGACAAGTCGTGGTTCCAAATATCCGGCAGAGCGTCGTCAGGCTATGCGTACACTTGGTCCTACGAGACTCGCGATGTTATGACCGAAACCATTGTAGTGGTGTTGAGCTTTGAGGGGACGTTTCCCGAAAATAATCACACGGACGACTAAGATAGCTCGTGTATTGTTGGGTAATTTTATCAACGGATCAAACACCTACCCTGACGGATCAGATTTCGATATTTACTGTGAGTGATAACTGATAGTCTATGTGTGGCCGAAGTAAAGATTGATACCGAGGTATAAAAAACAAAACTCGTGAAGGCTGTGAGATGCCGATCATTCGAAATTGGAGAAAGAGACAAATATGAAGAAACTAATTTTACCTTTGGTTGTTGCGACCCTTACAGGTTGCGCCGTTAATGACTACGCCCAAATGAGTCAAGGAAGCGGGATAAATGAATTAGAGCTTTCAACAAATTGCGAGCCCATATCATGCTCGTATGACAAGATCAAAGGTCGAGTTGAAGCAACGGCTAGTGATATGAATGTGTTCCTAAGTATCAATGGCAGCGAGACTCGTACTATTCAGTACAGATGGGTAAGTGGATCGAATACTATTTATATCGACGTTTTCTCTACAAACCTCTACAGCAGTTGGTCATTTGTTGAAAGTGCTGAAATATATATCGGTAGCGAGTTGGTGACTAAAGTGTCTGGGAGGGTTGATCGCCAAGTTGGATACTACAATGACGTTGCCAGAGAGCATGAGAAAGTTGAACGAATTAGCGACGTCATTAGTATTGAGGACGCAGAAAAAATAGCGAACGCGAATTATGAGAGCGTTACGATCCGATTCTATGGAAAAAATGGCTATCAAGACGTGGAGCTCCCGAGAGAACACAAACTGATAAATATTGTAAAGTTGGCTAAATCGGCTTAACAAGTTAGTCATAACTCAAGGAGTTCGAAGTCATGACCTTTAAAATAGCGGGAATTATGGCGGTGGTGGGATTGATCTCTCTTCCAGCTCTGGCAGATATGTTCACACCAAGTCATGCTTGCAGCAAGCCATTTAAACCCTATCAATTTAATTCGCAGTGGGAACTTGATCGATTCAATAACGATGTTCAAAGTTACAGGAGATGTATTACTGATTTTGTCGAGGAACAAAATGACGAAGCAGATAGACATCGAAACGCAGCAAACGATGCAATCGATGAATGGAATTTTTTTTTGGAGTATGAGCTGAACTAACCTGGACTTGCTAACAAACCAGTAAAGCTAAACAAAAGGGTTGGTGTTTTTTGTCGAATGGCACATTACGCCACCGTCATTTCAAAGTCTTTTTGATACGGAATAACGATAACGTCGGCGTTATTGGCTTCTCGGCGGGTCTTAAAGCGCGATCTAATGGTTTGAACGCGCACTTCTACCTGCGGATTCTGCTTGAGTAAATTCACCACGCTGGCTTTGGTTAAGGCAATTTGCCAATACTTTAAAGCGGGCACATAAACCGTGATTTTACCGGGGTCGTGCTGAATGAGGGCACGAAGCATCAGGTAACAGCAATTGAATTGCCCTTGAAGTAGTGGCTCACCGTCTTCGTTATCAAATTCATACACCCCCTCGTCAGGACGAACACACAGCACACGAAGCGGATTGTCTTCCAGCGACACGCCTTTGGTGTAGCTCTTGTGAGCGTGATTAACGATATAGACGGAACGATTTTTTGACCAGTCCGGAGACGCGAGCAGTTGGTGTCTCCCTACAATTTCCTCGATGTGCATTTTCAGCGTCGGTAAGTAGAAAAAATTATAATCAAGATTACGCGGGAAGCGTTCCCTCGGGGGGATCGGGGCGAACGATAGGCTGGGATTGCGAAAGAGATGGCTATAGCCTATACGCGTAACGACAGGTGGTAGCCTTCGACTAACGTCAACGTTAATGATCAGGTAGTGCCCTGACGGGGTATAAAACAAATGTTCGCCCGGTTCGAGCCGGTGATTAATCTGATCGCGGGGTAACTCCGTCACTTTTCCGCCGACAATAGGGGCGATGAGCGCAGGCCAAAAGGATGTCTTGCGTTTGATCGCCTCTGGCGATGCGCCCGACTCTCGCATTAGTTTTCGGCGAGCGTCAATAAAAGGCGGAACGGCATCGTGGTGAACACTCAACCAGCCAATCATATCATTCAGTACATAGCAAACGGGCTGATAGGGAAGTTTGTCCACCCTTAAGGAAATGGACGCGCGGAAATTACCCAGGGTTTCGTCAACGACAGCGGAAATTAGGTGGTAGTGATACCGTCGCGCCGCATAAAAGTAGTCTCGAATGGGCTGGAGTGCGGGCGAGCGCGGCAACGCGGTGTCCACGGGAAAATTGGTGTAGATGTGTACCAGCTCGGGCTGGACCTGATTGTAGTTAGGCAGGGCTTGGTGGAACTGGAGCAAGTGTTGTAGCGCAAAGTAATGGGCCGTTTGGACGCCTTGCTCGGCCTTGGTGAAGTTCCCAAGCACTTCAATCGGCTGCCAGTATTCCGTAGCCTCTTCGATCATTCGCTCATACCTCATCCGGGCGAACATAAATCGCACTTTTCGCGGGGTAATACTGTCCAGAAGTAAGGTGAAGGTGTACATCGTTAACACTCCCTGTGAAAAGTCAATGTAACAAACTCGGCGGCGCTTGAAAATACTCGTTCGACTGATAGTATGTGATGAGGTCGCCTGAACCTGGCTCGACGCACGTTGCTAAACCACAGGCCTTTGTACTACCACACGGCAATAAAACAGTGATTTCAATTGTTAAAGTTTGTCGATAAAGCGTCAATCGAAAGACTTGCTAAACAAGGGAAATTTACGATGACCACACCGATTAATTTGGCGCGAAAGCAGCTGAGTGCCTGTGCCAAAGCACTGAAAAACCACCTTACCGCTCGACACGAGCTCACGCTATCCCACGCGCAATCACTCAACGCCATGGCGATCAGTCTAGGCTGGGCCAATTTCGATCACTTCAAAGCGAAGAGCGAGGACCCCGATGCGGAACGCCTCAGCCCCGACGCAGGCCTTTCATTGCTCGTAAAGACGGAGGCGCTGTCGGTCTATTGCACCGACATGTCGCAGGCCTACGGGTATGCGGAACTCAACACCGTCAAACCCAACTCCGGAATGATTATCTGGACAACGCAACCTGTTTGGGAAAGCTTCTACCGAGACCTTCATAGCCTGAGTGACGAGGTTGAAGCGCTTAACTTCGATTTGTCCGAAGTTATTTTGGGGTGGGCCTACGAGGTTCGGCACACCTTGATGGGCGATCGCTGTCAATATCGCTTTGGCCTGAATGATAAGGAGCAGACGCTCCAGGGAATGCCAATTTTGAATGTTCAATCACCGCATATTACTAAGACCATGGAGGGTTTGGTGAAGGACTTTCCTCACCGGGTAAGCCCCGACATATTTGGTTTGATTGCCGACATCGAACGCCGACTTCGGGTGCAGTCCTATGGGCGATACCATGCGGATTTCGTTGGTAGTGGTCACGCATCAACGGCCTAGCGCGAGCCAACTTGCATTACTAGCGAGGACGATAGACTGATCTCTCATCAACCGGAGATCAGTCATGTCACAGAGTAAGACGAACGAACATTCTCAATTCATGCTAACGCCCTTCCCCGCCGTTGTCTCGGTGTGGTCGGAGGCGGGCGATGTTTACCAGTGGGACTACGAGGTGCTGGGGGTATTTAGCGACCGCGCTAGTGCGATAGCGGCTTTGCTGCGCCATTTCGGTGACGAGGTAAAGGATTACTATACCGACAGCGAGGAAGCTGGCGATGCGAGGACAGTGACGGATGGAGTCATTAAGGCGTTGGACGACGCGAAGAAGGCGGCGCTCCTCGAGGCCGTTATGGGTGCGGAGGCGCACCAGGGCTATCGAGCGGAGTCGGTAGCGATCAAAGAGTGGTACATTGTCACGGGGCAAGTCAGCTTGGGTGAGGCAACAACCTGCGCGGTGTATGAGAAGGTGGAAGCGACAAGCCCAGGCGATGCGTACAGAACGGTGCAAGCGCGACTCATAAAGCACTGGGGCACTCAATACACGGAGTTCAGTTTAAGTATCGCGGATCGGCTCTGGGAGTTCACACCCGAACCAACACGCTAAAAACCAATAATATTATACCACGACAGACCAAGCCAAGCGGCACGACACGTAACCCCACCTGTGTGCCCCCCCTCACGCCCCGCGTGAGCATAGGGTTCGCAAGGTTTAGGAAGGCTTATTAAGGGTATTCGATCCAGGCACGGGGTAGTATTGAGCGTGATATGATGGTCTGTCGTGGTATAATATGTATTGTTGTGCTATCATTTATTTTTACTTTTACAATGTAAATGTTAAGGTCGTTACATGGATTACTTTGAACTGTTTGCTCAGCGTGTGGGGGACTTAAGCCACGTCGCTAACGTCACTCACGATCGATTGACCTGTGCCGCTCGGCGCGGGGAGCTGATGCTCGTCGCCCCGGTTGCGAGAAAGTGGGATATTGATGACGCGATCGCCGCCACCACGTCACTGACTCGGGACACCCATCGGGAATCCTGTCTGGGCGCCATCATTGAGTGTGACGTAGACACCCTAGAGCAGCTTCATCGGCTTAATGACGTGAAGATGGATTTTAAAAACACCGTCAGTAAAATTAAATCACAGCCGGATGGACACACCCTATTTGACACCATTCGACGACGACAACAGGACAATGACCTTGATCTGGCTCGGTGCTACCGGATGGTGGGAATGATCGAGCCGGGTATCCACCTGGCAAGTTTTAGTTGGTCCGGCGCCAACCGAACCGTTAAACGCCTCGACCGCCAAGCGGTCTTCGCGCTCATTAACGACAGCGCCAACCAGTTATCCGAGGAAACCCGCGCAGTGCTCAACGATCAACTTAATCACTGCGCCGATACGCACTTCGCTCGCGTGGATCGCGCTCGCTACTCACTGCGACTCAACTTAAAAATAGGGTCAGGAAAGGAGGCAGAACGCTCTCAGAAAGTCGTGTCAGGCCCCCTATTCACCCTCCGAACGCCCGGTGATGTCATTCACCGTGAGAAGCCCGATGAAGAGAATCCGACCCTGCGCGCTCAACGCGACGATGCAAAGGTCAGTACGGAGCCTTGGTCTACGGCTCTGCGATTGCACCGATATTTGAGATAAAAACAACTGAGAACACTAAAGATATGAAAACAACGCTAATCAGCCAATTCGAACACCAGCGAGCAACCGCCGTACTCACGTTGATGGTCGATATGATGGATTCCGACTACTGGCTCATTGCAGTGAGTGAATTTAATGCTGAAATTATCGAGCGCTGGCAAACGCAACGCCCACACATGGCAATGCAGGATCAGCATATTCAGTTTTGTGTCGAACAGGCCTATCCCCTCTATCAACGTTGGCGAGAGGTCGTTAATACCTGGTCAATAGCCCTCGGGATCGACGCCATCCCAAGTAGCGAAGGGCTTCAAAGAGCGCTTGAGCGGGGGAACCTCTCAAGTGCGAAAGGGGAACTGCGACAATTCGAGGCGCGCTGTGCCCTGATCAACTACCAGTGTGAAACACAGGTACGGGGTAAGAAATAGTCAAAAGCGATAACACGAGGGGGATGGTGGGATATGAACAAGTTAACAGCGCTCGATAAACACCGTTTTTTCGGCACGAAAGCCGCCGCGATCATTGAGGAGCTGCCGCAAGGCCAGTCAGAGGGCTGCGCGTTGTTTGAAATAGCTTATGGAAAGGGATTGGCCTCCTACGCGTGGGGAGAAAAGCTTTCCTTTAGATTAAGCACCAGTGAGGTGTACGGGCTACTGGGTGTTTGGTTAGGCTATCGCGATGAATTGAAAGTGGTGCGCGAGGGTAAGCAAATGCGCCTGGTGAGACAGGAGAAGCATCTGTATCTAAGCTGCTCTCAACACGGAGAGCCCTTCGCAGCACTGCCTATTCCGTTCGAGGAGGCCGCCATCGCCAGCAATATCTTGATTCGGGTGATTCGACTACGCTACCCCGCCACCAGCTTCTCAGCGATCGCGGCACAGTTGTATGCCGCCAACCCCACCCCACGCTAGGCAAAAAAAAGCGACATAACTGTCGCTAAAGGCAATACCGAAAAAGAGAGAGAGTCTATGAGCCGGTATTGAAAAACTATCGAACAACGCGTAAGTGATTAGACTTAATCGGTGCGACTCGGGGGGACGATACTTCATCACTTAAAGAGGTCGCGAGCGCATAGATGGCGTTAAGGCGACGGGTGGCAGTGTGTTGGGCGGCAGCAAGCTGATCGTCTAAGTGAGTTTTAACCTTATCAAGCTCGCTAAAAATGAGGTCGATTTCATCTTGTATTTCGTGTTTTGGACGCATTATTAAAGCCTCATGTCAAAATTGACTTATCATTGATTGTATTGACAATTAAGTTGATTATCAACATTTATGTCGTGTATTTTTGGTCATCGTTTAACATCGAGTCAGGCTCAAGAAAAAAGCGTCCCCTGCACAAGGCGGGGGAGGCTTATTAGGCTACAGATCGGCGACCGATTAGATCGATCGACGGAAATGCACCCGCACCGAAGCGATCCAAGACTTCTGCAAAGTCGAGTGACTTGGCAGCATCGCGAATCTGACCCTCGGGAATATGGAGCTCGGCATCAACACCACTGGCTAACAGTGCATCACGCAAGCGTGCTCCTTTGCTTTGACCATCGTTGGAACGATCCTTATCCGCAAAGATATGAACCTTCCGTACACGCGCTGGTGGACGGAACGATGGGAGTAAGCTAGATGTCACCCTAGCCCAGACTGGTAATTGATAGACCGACATGGCTGCCCAAGCGGTTTCAATCCCCTCAGCAATTCCAATCTCGTCGCTTAAACCGCCGAGTTGAATCGCTGCTGACGGCGTAAAATCACGACTTAACGTGGTCATCTTACGAGCCATTTCAACATCCGCCTTAGCACCGTCGAAGGTCAAATACGTGCGATGTAGTGCAATCACGCTGCCAAAGACATCGCGAATGGCGGCAACCATCGCTGGATGACGCCCTACAATCTGTATTTTACCGTCAACTTCCTGATAGTAAGGTAATGCATCGTGATAACGGATGTGATCATGCTTGTACATCATGGCCATGTGCTTCATGCCACGATTGTTCACATAATCAAAGATCGGGGTGGGTACTGCATCGGTGATCGGGGTGCAGGACTGCCACAACCGTTCATTCGATTCCGCCGCTTTCTTCTTCCGTTTTTCCTGAGCAATAGACTGTGCTTTTGATCGCTCAGTCGCCTCAGCTATCCGTGTTGCTAGCGTGGTTGAGACGGACTTCGACGAAGATCGTCGAACACCGCTTTGCGCCGGCTTTCCTTGGCAGCCAAGTACGTCGCCGATCTCGTTAATGAGATCGTATTTTGACGAACCCGTCGACCATTCCAGCAATGACAGACCACTGGCGAAAGTACCATCTCGATTGCTCACCCCGCCGCCGGTTTCGGCCGCGTTATCAAACAATCGAAAGCCATCGCCTTTACCCGCAGCATTGGATGTGCCGTTTACCGGGTCAGTGACGTGCCGACCAACGCGTTCAACCGCGTCGATTAAGTTAGGTGATATGACCGCAAGAACATGCAGCCAATTACCTTTGGCCGCCTCGAGGACTTCATCTAACTGGTGTATGACATTATCGTCAGACATATATCGTACTCCTTATAGTTACGAAGCGAACCAAGAATCACTGCATTAAGCAGTGCGACCGGAAGGTTCACAGATCTCCGATCGAAGTGTGTGCTGAGTTAGTTGAGATACGTCAGCTCGCATCATTACCACTAGGGTAAATTCCGTTAACACTTTCGATTCACCCCTGTCGCTAAAGAGTGAATAGAAAGCGCTAAAAGGCGCTTAATCATGGGCGGATCAATGACACCGGTTGGTATCACTGATCGCCATGGGTTGAGATAGAACATCTCGGCGCACAGGCGCTAGTCGTAAAAGAAACCTTGATAGCGACAGGGTGTGGAAGCACCGTGTCGATCAAAATCGCAGTTCGGGTCAAAGCTGAGCTTAAGCGGGTGCTTGAGCTGCGTGGCGAAATCGAAGTCTTCGATGATGCCTTTGGCTTTGAGTTGGTTCATATTGGCATCGCCAAAGTGATCGATAGGGGAATCGTAACCTGGAAAAAACTGAACATGACTCGCAAACTGAGTCAGGCCGTTAATGATCAAATTACGTTCCGCCTCGTCGAACGCGAAGTCACAGACCCAGAAGGTATCGGTCTCACGATGATAGTTCGTGCCGCAATCTAAGATGATTCCCAGAGCACGGCTATCAATACCTGTGTTAGCGATTGCTAGCCAAGTATGAACATCGGTGTCGTCAATTCGACCGTAGCCATCATAGAACCCGCTCACTGCACCAATGCCTTCGACAGTGGGTAAGTAGACTAATCGCGGCGCTGCATAGCGCGACGAAGCGGGAGCCGGGATGGACTCGCTAGTGTCGCAGGTGTTATATGAAAAGAATCCCATTGTCGGCCTCCTTCTCGCATAACATGACTTGCGGCTGATGAATGTCGAATTCTAAAACGGCCGTGTTAAACAAGCCTTTAAGATTCGCTGCGACACCTGTTAACGACTGAAACGGGGCCGGTAGGGTCGCATCATCAAAAGCGTGTTCACTCCACGCAGTATGAATGGTTAACGATTTCACAACGCCATCATTGAATTGAACTTGCGCCCACATTACATCGTTGTGAATGAAATCCAGCATCGACTGGAGTATCTTTTCCTTATCAATAGTAAACATCTTGCGTTCTCCAAAAAAAATTGGAGGCCCAACCCGATTGGGGTAAGCCCCCAGAGGGTTAAGCAGCTTGATTAGCTACTAATGAATGTCGGTAATCTGCAATGAGATCACCCACAAGGTCTCGGAAATGTTCATCCGGGCGAAATGAATCACCCTCTTGTTCAATTTCCGTTGTATACCATGCTACAACTTTCTCTTCTCCATCGTTTTGAACCTTGAGAAAGACTTCACCGACATAATACTGAAGACTATTTCGATCCGATAAATGTAGAAACCAGGAAGCAATATCCTCCGGGTCGATACACGGGTCGCGATAGTCAATCCAAGGCCAATCCTTAGATTGTTCGAATGTAACGGTGACGTTGCCAATGGTCCGTTTGTAAAACATAGGATCGGTTGGCCACACTGACTTCAATGTGTCATAACAGCGTATGATCTTCTCAATGCGCGAAGCGTAATAGCTTTCTACACTTTGACGAATGAGACGATACTGACGACGGATAAAGTCGTCATGACTGAGAACCGGGTCAACAGACAAAAAACGAACCAGACGATTAAGCTGAGGATACTCGTCGTTCAACGGCCAATGAGTAATTAGCGTAGAAAACTGATCTTCAGCACATTCGCAATCGACATCAGAACCTTCAACCGAGAAGCTAAAGGTTAAGTCATAGTCGTTATCAAGATACTGACTGAGTGAGTTAGTACATCCTCGATAGAAGTAGCGCGCCGTAATGAGCGCGAAGCGATCAAGCATCGTTGCTGACGCAATTTGCTCTGCGAGAATCGAGTCGACGATTGAAGGTTCGCACGAAAACTCGAACCCAAGGGACGTTGAACCACACACAGAACCCTGAATGGAAGAATGTTCCGTACAGTTTTCAAGCGTAAGATCCATCGCTAATTCAAGCGCATCAAGGAAACGATTAGATTGAGTAGCCATAGGCTCTCCTTAAAAAGAAGGAGGCCTAACCCTATTGGGGTAAGCCCCCAATGGGTGAGTAACGACGCGTTAGACGTTAGAGTTGAACACCAGCACCTTGATTGAATGATTCAATCATGTGCGGCATGAGATCAGCGATTTTGTCATCCGCTTCGATGGTTCGAAAAGGATTAACATCCGCATTTTCATACTGACGACCTAAGTAGTAGCTCAAATTTCTAGCTAAATTCAACCGGGCATCTGGTGTAGCTTTTCGGCACTGTATATCACGAATCAGTGATAATGCCTGGGCTCGAACGAGCAATCGTTGGTATTTAGGCATGACGCACCTCCTTGTGGTTAAGCACCTGCTGAAAAAGCGCCAGCATGGGCTCATTGCCTTGGATCAAGAAGTAACGTTGCCATTCATTAAGCTTGGTGGGACACACATCAATATTAGGGCGTTCAAACAGGCCCCAAAGTTGATGCTTAACGCCGTAATCCAAAACATTGAGTAAGGTATTCAATGGCGTCATGGTTAATGACAGGACGGGCGCTTTTGAAGCAAGGTTAGCAGCTGTAACGTTCGAGATCGGTGTGACTGATCCGGCTGATACATCGATCAAGAATGCGTGGCACTCAAGACCGCTTCGCTCTACATAATACTTAATTGGTTCAGGATCTAAACCAATTCCCAGCTTAAACAAGTTTGTTCCGGCGGTGCGTAACAGCCAGATGTATTGCGCGGAATGGCCATGCATTTGAATCGAATTAAAATCCAATCGCAGGTCATCACGGTAATGACAAGGTAGACCTATGCTATCGCTAAGGTCTTTCATTTTAGAAATGATGGTTTCGCTCATGTTGCGTCTCCAAAAAAAAGGGGACGCAACCCCATTAGGGATTAAGTCCCCGATGGGTTGAGTTAATGCTGATTGTGTCAGCTCACTTTTTTTGTACCGAAGCACAAAAAAGATGACACCTCGATGTGATCTTTTTTATGTTTAAGACATTTTGCATTTAAAAGTTAATGCATACACTATTGATATAACCATTAAGTCAATTGGATTTCAAGTATTATGAGAACATTGATCTTTACTACGCTAGTCACCATTTTGAGCTTTACATCCTGGTGGATGTACGAACTGGGGAAATACCCCTTTATCTATCTCTATCCGGTCCCGGAAACGGTGGAAGAACGCTTCAACCAGGATTGGAGTGGTTACCTGGAGTATGAGCAAATCAGTGAGATCAGCTTTGGCGATAAGCCGCTGAAATCATTAAGAATGATGCCGGCGTCATTAACTGTCGGTAATGTATCGCGCGATTTCGAAGTTGAGAATCTCATGTTGGGTGTCATTCACATTGAGAAAGTAGATAGCAGGTACAAGGTATACTGGCGACAGTACAAAGAGGTTGATGACATTACGGCTCGAGCGGAACTTAATGTCGCTGTGACGAGCCTTCTCCCTAAATAGGGAGACAAACAGGCTCGAAACAACGGTACTACGAAGAACTGTGCTACGCTGCAAATCCTTCAAATCCAAATAGATCGTCCATTTTTGAATTCTTCAGATTGTTAATAGCTCGATCAATTTTATACTCAATCGAATCCCTCGTATCCTCAAACGACAAAAACTGGTGACGTTTGAGGAAATCGTGGATTAAGTCTCGGAATATTCCGGGAATCAATCCCTGCTCTACGACAACATTTACAAAGGAAAATGGCAATGGTGTTCCAGTGATAGCGTCTTCAACTTCATCACTATCGAGCCACGACATAATCTCTTCGCGCATATCTTGAGAGCACCTTGCGTCAGCTAAGGTTGCTAATGAACTCACGAGCACTTTGTAGCGGATGCATTCGAGTTCGTCCTCGGGGAAAAAATCATCGAGCGCTTTCATTTGCTCATCCCGAGTCTGATACAAGTCATAGTTGTTGTTAAACATGACAATGCCTCTTTTGAAAGAGGGACCAACCCCCAAAGAGAGATCAAGTCCCTCATGGGTTATGCGATGTTTGGTTCGGATAAATCGAGCCAAAAATCACAGAGTTGGCGATAACGTAAACTCGCGTTATCGTTGCCAACGCCAACTACCTCTACATCCATCTCGCTAAGGCGAGATACTACCGGTGCAAAGTCAGCATCATTGCTGAATAACGCCATCACATCAGGTCGATATGGCGAGTGAGCATCAGATATAGCCGTTACAGCTAGCGCTATGTCAGCCGCATTCTTCCCTTTGTTGGTTAGCTTAAGACAGTGTTGAGGATTGACTCTCCAACGCCGACACAAACTTAACCACGCTCCAGGAACATGATGATCCGCCCAATTCGCAAAAACCTTAATCTCCCTAATTTTGGCAACCGCTTCAAGTTGTTGAAGGGCCGACTTAGCTAAGGAAACGTTGATGTTATCCGCGTCGATATATACAGCTACAGATCGTTTCATAACTCACTCCTTTACGCTGCTGACGTTAAAACGTCAGTCATGGCGCGAAAGAGATTGCCACTTAGATCGTCAAGTGTATTGACCACAAAGCTGCGATTAAACAATCGGTTGACCGATGAATTTAAGATGCCAATACCAATCATCTCAATTCCACTTTGTTCAGCGCGCTTAATGACGGAATACGCAGAGGTAGCATCATCAGGCTCGCCATCGGTGAGTACAATCATCACATGACGTGTCGCTTTTTGATTGCCACTTAGTGCGTACAGTGACTTCCAAATTGCTTCAGTCATCGGCGTTGAGCCAGACGGCGCGTTATAGAACGCTCCGGCTTTCCGACGTACATCATCATCGTTGCCGACAATGGATGTATCGCGAGTACCAAAGGACGAGGCAGTGACTTTAACACCGTCAATTGCATCAAGCGCCAAGGCAATAGCCAACGCGCTTCTACCCGCCACATTGTCTTTGTCATCGTGCATTGAGCCCGATTGATCAAGGAGTAAATGAACCGCCGTGTTTGGCGCCTCAATTTTTGATCGTCGGGAAAAAACACGCGCATCAGAAAACGCTAGACGCGTAAGTCGATTGGTTTTTAAGCGACCGCTCTGCCCTATTTTCTCAGGAGAAAAGCGTGACGCCTCGACAGCAGACATAAGCTGTGATCGCAAGCGATTACTAATGGTTTTCGCACTTTCAATGAGCGCCGGCCCATTGTTTGATACAAACCGATCCGCAACATCGTGGACATCAATCTCGATTGAGTCACCATAGTTAGACTTTAAGTCAACAGAGGGGTTAGTACGCTCTTCCGTTTTTAGATCCTCAAGAAGTTGTTCATAAACCGTTTGCTGAATTTCATCAGCTTGGGCTTGTAGAACGGAACGAAGGATTTCAGAACGAATAGTGCGACTCGATTGAGATGAGCTGCCTTTAGAGTCGTCAGAGTCACCGTCAGAGTCACCATCAGAGTCACCATCAGAATCACCATCAGAGTCACCATCAGAATCACCATCAGAATCACCATCAGAGTCACCGTCAGAGTCATCATCAGAATCACCATCAGAATCACCGTCAGAGTCACCGTCAGAGTCACCGTCAGAGTCACCATCAGAATCACCATCAGAATCACCATCAGAATCACCATCAGAGTCACCGTCAGAGTCATCATCAGAATCACCGTCAGAGTCACCGTCAGAGTCACCGTCAGAGTCACCATCAGAATCACCATCAGAATCACCATCA
>NZ_CANMGY010000009.1 GCF_947497555.1 uncultured Umboniibacter sp. | reverse complement strand
GAGCTAGTTGAAATGGAAATTCGTGAGATTCTTGAGCAGTACGAATTCCCAGGTGACGACACGCCAATCATTCCAGGATCTGCGCTAATGGCGTTGAACGGTGAAGATGAGCACGGTTTGGGAACCACAGCGGTTGCTAAGCTTGTTGAAACACTTGACTCTTACATTCCTGAGCCAGAGCGTGCGGTAGATGGTGCATTCTTGATGCCTATCGAAGACGTATTCTCAATCGCTGGTCGTGGTACTGTTGTAACAGGCCGTGTTGAGCGTGGTATCGTTAACGTTGGTGACGAAGTTGAATTGATCGGTATCCGTGAGACAACTACGACGACTTGTACTGGTGTTGAAATGTTCCGTAAGTTGCTTGACGAAGGTCGTGCAGGTGAGAACATTGGTGCACTACTACGTGGTACTAAGCGTGATGACGTTGAGCGTGGTCAGGTTATGGCTAAGCCGGGTTCAATCAACCCACACACAGTATTCGATTGTGAAGTATACGTTTTGTCGAAAGACGAAGGCGGACGTCACACTCCTTTCTTCAAGGGCTACCGTCCACAGTTCTACTTCCGTACAACTGACGTGACAGGTTCTTGTGAGCTTCCAGAGGGCACTGAAATGGTAATGCCTGGTGATAACGTTGCAATGCACGTTACACTGATCGCGCCTATCGCGATGGAAGAAGGTTTGCGTTTCGCAATCCGTGAAGGTGGCCGTACTGTTGGCGCCGGCGTTGTTTCTAAGATTGTTGAATAATCTTAGCTAACGCTAAAAAGAAGGCTCCCTTTTAGGGGGCCTTTTTTACGTCTAGAGAAAGTCGGGAGCAACAGGTTGTTGTTGGCGCCAGAACAATATCGCGTGTCGAAGACTACCTGTGTAGTCGTTGTCAACGTCGTTTCATTTCGGGTGTGCGGGCAACTATTTAAGTCGTTCTTGAGAACGTGATATTGCTAACTATTAGCATCCGTGAAACGTCTGATGTGTTGTTGGTTAAATAACACTCGACTGTCCTTGACATTGAAGTAGCTAGCCAATAGAATTCGCGCTCCCATTTTAAGCTTTCGCTTGCTTTGGGAGTTTGCTGTACCTAATTTTTAGGTGCAAGAAAGAAGGAAAGCTGGCGTAAAGTCAGCATGTTATCGGAGTTTAATCAATGCAGAGCCAACGCATTCGCATTCGCCTGAAGGCATTTGATCATCGTTTAATCGATGCTTCTGCTCAGGAAATTGTCGATACTGCGAAGCGCACTGGCGCGCAGGTACGTGGTCCTATTCCTCTACCTACACGCAAAGAGCGTTACACCATCCTGGTTTCTCCGCACGTCAACAAAGACGCGCGCGATCAGTATGAAATTCGCACCCATAAGCGCATGCTCGACATCGTTGAGCCAACAGAGAAGACTGTTGACGCGTTGATGAAGTTAGATTTGGCGGCTGGTGTCGAGGTTCAAATTAGCCTCGGTTAATCGCAACCCACAACATTATACAAAGTCTAACCACCCTGGTTAGCTTAGTGTAACGCCCTAAATTGGGGCGGCCATAGAGGGTTAAGCCCCGTACACGAGAGGTGAAAACATGACAATTGGTATTGTCGGACGCAAGAGCGGTATGACCCGCGTCTTTACCGATGAAGGTGTGTCTATCCCTGTTTCTGTGATTGAAGTAGATAGCAATCGCATTGTGCAGGTAAAAACAGCCGAAACTGATGGTTACGATGCTGTGCAAGTCACAACTGGTAGCCGTCGTGCCTCACGCGTAACTAAATCACTAACAGGTCACTTTGCTAAAGCCGGCGTAGAAGCTGGTCGCGGTCTTTGGGAATTTCGTGCTGAAGAGCACGGTCTTGAAGTCGGCGGTGAAGTGTCAGTTGATTTGTTCGCAGCAGGACAAAAAGTAGATGTAACCGGTACGTCTAAAGGTAAAGGATTCCAGGGCGGCGTAAAGCGCTGGAACTTTAGCATGCAAGACGCTACACACGGTAACTCATTGTCGCACCGTGCTCCTGGTTCGATCGGCCAATGCCAGACTCCTGGTCGAGTCTTTAAAGGCAAGAAAATGGCAGGTCACATGGGATCTGAGCGCGTAACAGTTCAAAGTCTTGAAGTTGTTCGCGTAGACGCTGAACGCGGCCTGATTTTGATCAAGGGCGCAATCCCTGGTGCTCCGGGTTCTGACATTGTTGTCAAGCCTGCAGTTAAAGCATCCTGAGGAGGTTACCGATGGAATTGAATCTTTCTACACCAGAAGGCGCAAAGGGAACTCTAGAAGTTTCTGAAGCTACTTTTGGTCGCGAGTTTAACGCCGACCTGGTTCACCAGGCTGTAACGGCGTATCTGGCCGGTGCCCGTCAAGGTACACGCGCTCAGAAAACACGCTCAGATGTTTCAGGTGGCGGTAAGAAGCCATGGAAGCAGAAAGGTAGTGGCCGCGCACGTGCCGGTACTATCCGTTCACCAATCTGGCGTGGGGGCGGTGTGACATTTGCTGCACGTCCACAGGATCACACTCAAAAAATCAACAAGAAGATGTACCGTGCAGCAATGCAGTGCATTTTGTCTGAGCTAGCGCGCACTGACCGTTTGGTTGTTGTTGAGCAGTTCGATGTTGAGGCGCCTAAGACTAAGGCGTTGCTAGCTAAGCTAGCTGCTTTTGATGCGAAACACGTATTAATCGTAACTGAAGCCGTTTCTGAGAACCTTTACCTCGCTTCACGTAATGTCCACACCGTGGAAGTTTGTGATGCTGTATCTGCTAACCCAGTTAGCTTGGTACACCGTGAGAAGGTCATCGTAACTGTTGAAGCCCTTAAGAAATTTGAGGAGATGTTAGGATGAACCAAGAGCGTCTATTCAAGGTTCTGCTAGGTCCTCAGGTTACTGAGAAAGCAGCGCTAGCAGCTGAGTCTGCAAACACTGTAGTGTTCAAAGTAACAACTGATGCTAACAAGCTTGAAGTGAAACATGCTATCGAGAAGTTATTCAACGTTAATGTTGAGTCAGTTCGTTTGTTGAACGTTAAAGGCAAGACCAAGCGTACTCGTTACGGTATTGGTAAGCGCAACGATTGGAAGAAGGCGTATGTCCGTTTGGCCGAAGGTCAAGACATCGACTTCTCGACGTTCGAGTAAGGGGTAGAGATAATGGCAGTTATTAAACGTAAACCAACATCTCCTGGCCGTCGTCACGTAGTTAGTGTTGTAAACACCGAGCTTCATAAAGGTGCGCCGTATGCGCCGCTTCTAGAAAAGAAGAGTAAGTCAGGTGGTCGTAACAACACTGGCCGTATCACTACGCGTCACCGTGGTGGTGGTCATAAGCAGCATTACCGTGTTATCGACTTCCGTCGTAACAAAGATGGTATCCCTGCAACTGTAGAACGTCTAGAGTACGATCCGAATCGTACTGCACACATCGCGCTGATTTGTTATGCCGATGGTGAGCGCCGTTACATCATTGCTCCTAAGGGCGTGAAGGCTGGCGACGTTGTGCAAAGCGGAAGCGCCGCACCTATTAAACCTGGTAACACGTTGCCACTTCGCAACATGCCAGTAGGTTCGGTTATTCACTGTATCGAATTGAAGCCAGGTAAAGGCGCGCAGATTGCTCGTTCAGCCGGTACTTCAGTTCAGTTAGTTGCTCGTGAAGGTCAGTACGCAACTCTACGTCTTCGCTCTGGCGAAATGCGTAAGGTTCCATCTGATTGCCGCGCAACGTTAGGTGAAGTTTCTAACTCAGAGCACAGTCTACGCTCGTTGGGTAAAGCTGGTGCCACTCGCTGGCGCGGTATTCGTCCAACAGTACGCGGTGTTGCAATGAACCCAGTAGATCACCCACATGGTGGTGGTGAAGGTCGTACTTCAGGTGGCCGTCATCCGGTATCTCCTTGGGGCGTTCCAACCAAGGGTTACAAGACTCGCTCGAACAAGCGTACCGATAAGTTTATCGTACGTCGTCGCAGCAAGTAACGGAGGGTATCAAAAGTGCCACGTTCACTGAAAAAAGGTCCATTTGTAGATTTGCACCTTATGAAAAAAGTGCAAACTGCAGTTGAAGCTAACGACAAGCGCCCGGTTAAGACTTGGTCGCGTCGTTCAATGATTTTGCCAGAAATGATCGGTCTAACCATCGCTGTGCACAACGGTCGTCAACACGTCCCAGTTGTCATCAACGAAGAAATGATCGGCCATAAGCTTGGTGAGTTCGCCGGTACCCGCACCTATCGCGGTCATATCGTCGATAAGAAAGCTAAGAAGCGTTAAACACTGGAGTAACGGAAATGGAAGTAGCTGCAAAGTTAAAAGGCGCGCGCATCTCAGCGCAGAAAGCTCGCCTAGTAGCAGACCAGATTCGCGGCAAGGGTGTTGAAGAAGCGCTAGATATTCTAGCTTTCAGCTCCAAGAAAGCAGCTGGTTTGATTAAGAAGTTGCTCGAGTCTGCAATTGCAAACGCCGAGCATAACGAAGGTGCGGATGTCGACGAATTAAAGGTTTCAACAATCTTTGTCGACGAAGGTATGACAATGAAGCGAATCAAGCCACGTGCGAAAGGACGTGCTGATCGAATCTTCAAGAGAACTTGTCATATCACCGTGAAAGTTTCTGAACAGTAACTTTAGGTTGTAGGAGACCATTTCATGGGTCAAAAAGTACATCCAATCGGTATCCGCCTCGGCATTGTCAAGGATCATAATTCTACTTGGTATGCCAACAGCGGAACCTATGCTGACAATCTTAACGCTGATCTTACAGTGCGCGCCTTCATTAAGAAGAAGCTAGCACATGCATCTGTAAGCCGCGTACAGATTGAGCGTCCAGCTCAGTCAGCTCGCATTACGATTCACACGGCTCGCCCTGGTATCGTGATTGGTAAAAAAGGCGAAGATGTTGAAACTCTACGCAACGAATGCTCGAAGATGATGGGCGTTCCTGTGCAGATCAACATTGAAGAAATTCGTAAGCCGGATCTCGATGCTACACTCGTTGCTCAAAACGTGGGTAGCCAGCTTGAGCGTCGTGTTATGTTCCGTCGTGCTATGAAGCGCGCGGTACAGAATGCAATGCGTCAAGGTGCGCAAGGTATCAAGATTCAGCTAAGTGGTCGTCTAGGCGGCGCAGATATTGCTCGTACCGAGTGGTATCGTGAAGGTCGTGTGCCATTGCACACACTTCGTGCTGACATCGATTACGGAACGTTTGAAGCAATGACTACCTACGGTATCATCGGCATCAAAGTTTACGTTTTCAAAGGCGAAATCATTGGCGATAACGCACCAGTTGAAGCAAAACCTGCTAAAACTGGCAAGAAGAAAGCTAAGTAAGGAGTACGCATATGTTACAACCAAAGCGTACAAAGTTCCGCAAGATGATGAAAGGTCGCAATCGCGGCTTGGCACTGCGCGGTAGCAAAGTTAGCTTCGGCGAATTCGGCTTGAAGGCAACTGGTCGCGGTCGAATTACTGCACGTCAGATCGAGGCAGCACGTCGTGCTATGACTCGTCGTATTAAGCGTGGCGGTAAAATTTGGATCCGTGTTTTCCCTGATAAACCGATTACCAATAAGCCCCTAGAAGTTCGTATGGGTAAAGGTAAGGGTTCTGTGGAATACTGGGTTGCTCAAATTCAACCAGGTAAGGTTCTTTACGAGATCGAAGGTGTCGATGAAGAACTAGCGCGTGAGGCGTTCCGCCTTGCAGCAGCTAAATTACCTGTGGCAACTACCTTTGTTAAACGGCAGGTGATGTGATGAACGCAAGTGAACTTCGTGAAAAGTCTGTCGAGGAGCTTAACTCGGTTCTCCTCGAGAAGCTGGAAGAGCAGTTCAAGCTGCGCATGCAGTACTCTACCGGCCAGCTCACCCAAACTCACTTGTTGAAGCAAGTGCGTCGCGATATCGCGCGCATCAAGACTTCGCTAACGCAAAAAGCAGGTGAATAAGATGGCTGAGCAAAATGTAGTACGTACGTTAACTGGTAAAGTAGTTAGCGACAAAATGGATAAGACTATTACTGTCCTAATCGAGCGCAAAGTTAAGCACCCGATCTATGGCAAGTACCTAGTTAAGTCTACCAAGGTCAAAGCACATGACGAAAACAACGAGAGCAAGGCTGGTGACACTGTTACTATCCAAGAGTCTCGTCCAATGTCGAAAGACAAGTCATTTACTTTGAAGTCTATCAATGAGCGCGCGGCGGGAATCTAAGCCTAGGCTTATTCTTAGCAGCGTTTGAAATTTTCGGAGTGCGATCATGATTCAGACTCAAACCTATTTAGACGTCGCAGATAACAGCGGTGCTCGCCGCGTTATGTGCATTAAAGTATTGGGCGGCTCGCATCGTCGTTATGCTGCAGTGGGTGATGTAATCAAAGTGACCGTTAAGGAAGCTATCCCACGTGGTAAGGTCAAAAAAGGCCAGGTGATGAAGGCAGTTGTTGTGCGCACCAAAAAAGGTGTTCGTCGCGGCGACGGTTCTTTAATCAAATTCGATGACAATGCAGCAGTACTGCTCAACGCCAACGAGGCGCCGGTGGGCACCCGAATCTTCGGTCCGGTGACTCGTGAACTTCGCGGTGAGAAGTTCATGAAAATTGTCTCTCTAGCGCCTGAAGTGCTGTAAGGCCTGGGAGTAAGGAAAGAGCATGGCTAAAATTAAACGTGACGACGAAGTAATCGTTATCGCTGGTAAAGACAAAGGTAAACGTGGGCGTGTTGCGCAAGTGCGCGCCGACAACCGAATTCTTGTTACTGGCATTAACATGGTGAAAAAGCACCAGAAGGCTAACCCACAGGCTGGCGTTCAAGGTGGCATCATCGAGAAGGAAGCACCTATTCAGATTTCGAATATTGCTATCTTCAATCCACAAACCAACAAAGCCGACCGCGTTGGCTTCCGTTTCGAAGACGGGAAGAAAGTACGTTTCTTCAAGTCTAACGGCGAAGCGATTTAAGGGGCTGGACGATGACTCACATGAAAAAGGTTTATGAAACCGAAGTAATCCCGGCACTTGCAAAAGAGCTGGGTGTTGAGAACCCAATGCGTCTTCCACGCATCACTAAGATCACCATTAACATGGGTCTTGGCGAAGCGCTTGGCGACAAGAAGGTTCTTGAGCACGCTATGCGTGACCTCGAGCAGATCGCTGGCCAAAAGCCAGTATCTACAAAAGCTCGTAAGTCTATCGCTGGCTTTAAAGTTCGTGAAGGTTGGCCAATCGGCTGCAAGGTAACCCTTCGTGGCGAGCGTATGTATGAATTCCTACAGCGCTTGATTGACATTGCGATTCCACGTATTCGTGACTTCCGCGGTGTCAGCCCAAAGCAGTTTGACGGTCGCGGTAACTTCGCGATGGGTGTGACTGAGCAAATTATCTTCCCTGAGATCGAGTACGATAAAATCGATGCTCTTCGTGGTCTAGATATTGCCATCACAACGACTGCGCAAACCGATGATGAAGGTCGCGCCCTGCTGCGTGCTTTCAACTTCCCGTTGAAAGGCTAAAGGAGATAGAACATGGCTAAGAAATCCATGATCGCTCGCGAAGCTAAGCGCGCAAAAATGGTCGAAAAGTACGCTGCGAAGCGTACTGAAATCAAGGCTATCCTTGCGGACGCTAACGCTAGCGAAGAAGCAAAATGGGATGCACAGCTACAACTTCAAAAGTTGCCACGTGATGCAAGTCCAGTACGTAAGCAGCGTCGCTGCCGTATTACTGGTCGACCACACGCGGTATACCGTAAGTTCGGCCTGTGCCGTAACAAACTACGCGAAGCTGCCATGAACGGTGATGTACCGGGCTTGGTTAAAGCTAGCTGGTAAGCAACAGAGGTTTTTAACTATGAGTATGCAAGATCCTTTGGCAGATATGCTTACCCGCATTCGTAACGGTCAGCAAGCAGGTAAGTTCGATGTAACTATGCCTGCTTCTAACCTAAAAGTTGCGGTAGCAGATGTTCTTAAGGCTGAGGGTTACGTAGGTAGCTTCTCAGTATCTGAAGGACCAAAAGCCGAATTAACAATTGAACTTCGTTACTTCGAAGGTCGTCCAGTAATTGAAAAGATTCAGCGCGCTAGCCGCCCTGGTCTTCGTTCTTACACTGGAACTAACGATCTTCCGACAGTTAACGCTGGTCTTGGTGTCGCTATTGTTACTACGTCGAAAGGCGTAATGACTGACCGAGCTGCTCGCGCTGCGGGCATCGGTGGCGAAGTCCTTTGCACAGTATTCTAAGGGGAGTATTAGTATGTCTCGTATAGCTAATAATCCTGTTAGCATCCCAGCTGGCGTTGACGTCAAGCTAGGTGCTGAGGATATCACTGTAAAGGGTGCTAACGGCACTCTAAACATGCCACTCAACGCGAGCGTAGAAGTCGCGCTTAACGACAACGTGATTACTTTTAAAGCACGTCATGGCGATAAGAAGAGTGTAGCAATGTCTGGTACTATGCGTGCTTTGGTAGGCAACATGGTCACTGGCGTTAGCCAAGGTTTCGAAAAGAAACTTCAGCTCGTTGGTGTCGGTTACCGTACTAAAGTGTCGGGTAACACCTTGAACCTAACTCTAGGTTTCTCACATCCGGTTGACTATGAGCTTCCGGAAGGCGTTAAAGCCGAAACTCCGAGCCAAACTGACATCGTGTTGAAAAGCGCGAATAAACAGTTACTCGGTCAAGTAGCGGCGGAGATCCGCGCATTCCGTCCACCAGAGCCTTATAAAGGTAAAGGTGTTCGTTTTGCCGATGAGCATGTCCGTCGTAAAGAAGCGAAGAAGAAGTAAGGCAAGGTTATGAGCACAAAACGTGATGCAAGACTACGCCGTGCACGTCGTACGCGCTTAAATATGCGTGAAGCGGGTGTTACCCGTTTGACAGTGCACCGCACGCCTCGTCATATCTACGCGCAAGTGATTTCAGCAGATGGCGGTAAAGTTATCGCCTCTGCATCCACTTTGGATAAGTCACTTCGTGAAGGTAAAACAGGTAACATCGAAGCTGCTGGCGCAGTAGGCAAGTTAGTTGCCGAGCGCGCTAAAGAAGCGGGTGTAACTAAAGTGTCGTTCGACCGTAGTGGTTTCAAATACCACGGTCGAGTGAAGTCCTTAGCTGACGCTGCTCGTGAAGCAGGTCTTGAATTCTAAAGGTGAGAGACATGGCAGAGCAGAAGCAAAAAGACAACAACAGCGAAGGCTTACAAGAGAAACTAGTACAGGTTAATCGTGTAGCTAAAGTTGTTAAAGGTGGCCGTATTTTCGGTTTCACCGCCCTAACTGTCGTTGGTGATGGTAACGGTAAAGTCGGCTTTGGTCGTGGCAAGGCGCGTGAAGTGCCTGTCGCTATCCAAAAGGCGATGGAAAATGCACGTCGCAACATGATCACGGTACAGCTGAAAGGTGATACCATTCAGTACCCGATCAAAGCGCGCCACGGTGCATCGAAAATTTACATGCAGCCAGCCTCTGAAGGTACAGGTGTTATTGCCGGTGGTGCAATGCGTGCTGTGCTAGAAATCGCAGGCGTACACAACGTTTTGGCTAAGTGCTACGGTAGCACTAACCCAGTAAACGTAGTACGTGCGACTTTTAAGGCGCTCGAAAATATGCGTTCTCCGGAAGACATCGCCGCTAAGCGTGGCCTGTCTGTCGAAGAGATCCAAGGCTAATTTGCAGCGAGGACGAACGACAATGGCAAATAAAACCATTAAGGTAACGCAAGTTAAATCGACCGCTGGTCGTCTTGCGAGCCACAAAGCCTGCGTAGCAGGTTTGGGTTTACGTCGAATCGGCCATACTGTTGAAGTAGAAGATACTCCAGCAGTACGCGGCATGATTAACAAAGCCCATTATCTATTGAAAGTGGAGGGTTAACAGCATGCGTCTTAATACTTTAAGCCCAGCTGAAGGCCACAAGCACAGCAAGAAGCGCGTTGGTCGCGGTATTGGTAGTGGCGTTGGTAAAACTGGTGGTCGCGGTCACAAGGGTCTGAAATCTCGTTCTGGCGGTTCTGTCCGTCCAGGTTTCGAGGGTGGTCAGATGCCTATGCAGAAGCGTCTACCGAAATTCGGTTTTACTTCACGCATCGGTATCACTACTGCTGAGATCCGTACATCTGAACTCGGTTCAATTGCGGGTGATGTAGTAACTGTTGAGGCATTGAAAGATGCTGGATTAGTTGCTAAAAATATCACTCGAGCCAAAGTATTCCTTTCTGGCGACGTAACTCGTGCAGTTACTGTCAAAGGTCTAAAGGTTTCCAAAGGCGCTAAAGAAGCAATTGAAACAGCCGGTGGCAAGGTAGAGGATTAATGACTAACCCCAGTGCAATGATGACGGGTAGTCAAAAAGGTTTAGGCGAGCTTAAGTCTCGCCTTACCTTTTTGTTATTAGCGATCATCGTATATCGAGTCGGTACACATATACCGTTACCTGGAATTAACCCTGCTCGTGTGGCTGAGCTATTCAGTCAAAACGAAGGCACGATTCTGGGATTATTCAATATGTTCTCTGGTGGTGCACTAGAGCGTATGAGTATCCTTGCGCTGGGCGTCATGCCATACATCTCTGCGTCGATCATTACGCAGTTACTAACAGCGGTTGTACCGTCGTTAGAAGCCCTCAAAAAAGAGGGAGAGGCAGGGCGTCGCAAGATAAGCCAGTATACCCGTTGGGGAACTCTCGTATTGGCGACCGTTCAGGGCGCTGGTATGGTAGCAGGCTTATCAGGACAAGGATTGTTTTACGCAACTGGCGTCAGCGTTACTTTAGTAGCGGTAATGTCGTTAGTTGGTGGAGCGATGTTTATGATGTGGCTTGGTGAACAGGTGACTGAACGTGGTATTGGTAATGGTATATCCATGCTGATCTTCGCAGGCATCGTGGCGGGTCTCCCGTCGGCACTAGGTCAAGCGTTTGAGTCGGCGCGTCAAGGTGATTTGAACTTCCTCGTGTTGATTCTTATCGGTTTGGTCGCGGTTGCGGTTGTTTGGGGTGTGGTCCGTATGGAGCGCGCGCAACGTCGCATACCAATTCACTACGCTAGACGTCAACAGGGTCGTCGACAAATGCAGCCGCAGGCTAGCTATTTGCCGCTCAAAATCAATATGGCCGGTGTAATCCCAGCTATTTTTGCGAGCAGTATTTTGCTATTCCCAGCGTCAATCGCCCAATGGGCGGGTCAATCTTCTGGATCTGAATTGCTCCAGGATATTGCTTTGATGTTGAGCCCAGGGCAGCCATTGAACATTATTTTGTTCACGTTGATGATCGTATTCTTCTGTTACTTCTACACGGCGATTACCTTCAATTCGAAGGAAGTGTCAGAAAACTTGAAGCGTTCAGGTGGCAGCATCCCAGGCATTCGCCCGGGTATGAAGACCGCCGATTACTTGGATAGCGTTCTGGGACGGCTAACGTTAGTTGGTGCGATTTATATTGCGGCAGTATGTTTGATGCCTCAGTTCTTGGTAGTGTTTGCGAACATTCCATTTTACTTGGGCGGAACGTCACTGCTTATCGTAGTAGTAGTTGTCATGGATTTCATGGCTCAGATTCAACAGCATATGATGTCGACTCAGTACGACGGGCTGATGAAGAAAGCCAACCTGAAGAACTACGGAAATGGTGCGCGCTAAGCGCGCCCCGTAAAGAGGAGCCGACCATGAAAGTTCGTGCGTCAGTTAAAAAGATTTGCAGAAATTGCAAAATTATTCGTCGCAAGGGCACAGTTCGCGTTATTTGTAGCGCTGAACCACGTCACAAGCAGCGTCAAGGCTAATCGATTTAGCTTTCGAAGAGAATTATTTGATTCAGCCGGATGCTTGCGCTACTATTGCGCACCTTTTAAGGGGCATCCGGCAATCTTTGATTGCTGTCGTATTGCTGTATAAGCTAATTTATTGGAGTTATTTTCAATGGCTCGTATTGCTGGAGTAAACATTCCAGATAACAAGCACACTGTTATCTCACTGACTTATATTTTCGGTATCGGCCGTACTAAGTCTAAGCAGATCTGTGCGGTTACTGGAATCGCAGAAGACGCCAAAATCGGTAGTCTTTCTGAAGAGCAAGTAGATGCACTTCGTAACGAAGTGGCAAAGAACACTGTAGAAGGTGATCTTCGTCGTGAAGTTTCAATGAGCATCAAGCGTTTAATGGATCTAGGTTGTTACCGTGGTCTTCGTCACCGTCGCAGTTTACCACTTCGTGGTCAGCGTACTAAGACGAATGCTCGCACGCGTAAAGGCCCACGTAAGCCAATTAAACGCTAATCATTCACGCGTCGTGTCGACTGTGAGGTCGATACTTAGTCCTTACATTTGGAGGAAGGATCTATGGCTAAGCCAGGTGCGAAGCAAACTCGCAAAAAGGTCAAGAAGTCCGTCGTTGATGGGATCGCGCATATCCATGCGTCGTTCAACAACACCATCATCACGATCACTGACCGTCAGGGCAATGCTCTGTCTTGGGCTACCGCAGGTGGTTCAGGTTTCCGTGGTTCTCGTAAGAGTACCCCGTTCGCAGCACAGGTAGCTGCTGAGCGTGCTGGTAACGCAGCAAAAGACTTCGGTCTTAAAAATCTAGACGTGGAAGTTAAAGGTCCAGGTCCAGGTCGTGAATCTGCAGTTCGTGCATTGAACAACTGTGGCTACAAAATCACTAACATTTCTGACGTGACGCCTATTCCGCATAACGGATGTCGTCCACCGAAGAAACGTCGCGTATAAGAGGAGAGCGAACCCATGGCACGTTATATTGGCCCTAAGTGCAAGCTAGCCCGTCGCGAGGGTACAGATCTATTTTTAAAGAGCGGTGTCCGTCCACTAGAGTCTAAGTGTAAGCTTGAGACAGCTCCTGGTGTACATGGCGCACGTCGTGGTCGTTTATCTGACTACGGTGTTCAGCTTCGTGAGAAGCAGAAAGTACGTCGCATGTACGGCATCCTCGAGAAGCAATTCCGTTCTTACTACAAAGAAGCAGCACGTCGCAAGGGTAATACCGGCGAAAACCTGCTACAGTTGTTAGAATGTCGACTAGACAACGTTGTTTACCGTATCGGTTACGGTTCAACACGTGCAGAGTCTCGTCAGCTTGTTTCTCACAAGGCAATCACTGTTAACGGTAAGACGGTAAACATTCCATCTTTCCAGGTTAAAGAAGGTGATGTTGTTGCTGTTCGTGAGAAGTCGAAAAAGCAGTTGCGTATCGCTCAAGCTCTAGAGCTTGCAGCAAACCGCGGTACCAACGAATGGATCGAAGTAGATGCACCGAAGATGGAAGGCACATTTAAGCGCCTACCAGAGCGTACCGATTTGTCTGCGGACATTAACGAGTCGCTAATCATCGAGCTTTACTCGAAGTAAACGAATAACTAAGCCAACAGGTGTGCCAATGCAGAGTGTATTGAATGAGTTTCTTACACCACGTCATATCGACGTGCACGAGTATAGTCCAACTCACGCTAAAGTGACCTTGGAGCCATTAGAGCGTGGTTTCGGCCATACTCTTGGTAACGCGCTCCGTCGTATCCTGCTTTCTTCGATGCCAGGTTGTGCAATTGTAGAAGCCGAAATTGACGGTGTTCTACATGAGTACTCTTCTATCGAAGGTGTTCAGGAAGACGTAATTGAGATTCTTTTGAATCTCAAGGGCGTTGCTATCGTTATGGAAGGAAAGGATCGCGCAGAGATCACCATCAGCAAGAAAGGCGCTGGTGTGGTAACTGCGGGTGATATTCAGACCGAAGGCGATATGGAAATTAAGAATCCAGAGCATGTTATCGCTAACGTTAACGCGAAAGGCGAGTTAAACATTCGTATGGTCGTAGCAACAGGTCGCGGATACGTCCCGGCTTCTGCACGGAAGAGCTCAGAGGATGAAACTCGTTCTATTGGTCGTCTGCAACTGGATGCATCTTTCAGCCCGGTTCAGCGCGTCGCTTACAGTGTTGAAAGCGCACGTGTTGAACAGCGTACTGACCTCGACAAGCTAGTGTTAGATCTGGAAACGGATTCAACGCTTGACCCTGAAGAGGCGATTCGTCGCGCTGCTACTATTCTGCAGCATCAGTTGGCGGTTTTCGTTGAGCTAGAAAGCGAAGTCGAACAGGCTGAGGAAGTTAAAGAAGAGGAAATTGATCCGATTCTTCTGCGTCCAGTTGATGATCTAGAGCTTACAGTTCGTTCTGCGAACTGTCTAAAAGCAGAGAACATCTACTACATCGGTGATCTTATTCAGCGCACAGAAGTTGAGCTGCTTAAGACGCCAAACCTTGGTAAGAAGTCATTGACTGAAATCAAGGATATCCTCGCTTCTCGTGGACTGTCTCTAGGTATGAAACTAGAGAACTGGCCACCTGCAAGCATTAAAGTAGAAGATCGTTTCGCTATCTAATAGCAACGAGTCTTCTGATTGTAAGCTAAGGCGCAATGTTGCGCCTTAGCTTTCTTACCTGGGGTCATGCTGAGATAGCAGCCTGTTGGTAAGCTGATTAGGAATTATTATTATGCGTCATCGTCATTCAGGTCGTAAATTAAATCGTACTGGTTCTCACCGTCGCGCTATGTTCCGTAACATGGCCGCATCTTTGGTTGAGCACGAGTTAATTAAAACGACTTTGCCAAAAGCTAAAGAGCTTCGTGGTGTTGTTGAGCCTCTAATCACGCTAGCAAAAGTTGATTCTGTTGCTAACCGTCGTCTAGCTTTCTCTCGTCTTCGTTCTGACGAAGCGGTAGGTAAGCTTTTCAACGAACTAGGTCCGCGTTACAACACGCGTCCAGGTGGTTACGTTCGCGTTCTAAAGTGTGGTTTCCGCGCTGGTGATAACGCACCAATGGCATACGTTGAAATGGTTGATCGTCCGGTTGCTGAAGAAGCTGACGACGAGTAAATCATTTAGCGCAAGCTAATAGAAAAAGCCGATCATTTGATCGGCTTTTTTTTCGCTGTGTTAGAAGGGCCTCTTTGAACCCTAACTTCCATCGCTCGAATTGCCGTCGTCAGTTTCACTAATCGTGGAAACCAGGCTGTCATAGTTAAGTATTCGTTGATCCTCGTGGCTAATTGGCCGCTTATCACCGTCAACTTCATCCTCTGCGAAGTAGGGATCGCTTTGATGTAGGCTCCGAAGAAAGTCAGAGGCCTCTTTGTTGAGTATATATATTTCAATTCGTCGATTCTGTTCGTCATTACCTACAGTCCCCTCAACGTGGATGTTATCCGCGAGGCCGCTAACCATGAGTACACGATCGCTTTGAATGCCATTCTTAACTAATACTTGCCGAGCGGTTGCAGCCCGTTCAGATGAAAGTTCGAAGTTGGAGCGTTCTTGCCCGTCACCGGAAAACGGTCGACTATCGGTATGGCCGGAGATCATAATGTCATTGTCATTTCGATTCAGCGTAGGCGCTAGGTTTTCAAGAAGCCTACGATAGACTGGGTTCATTACCGTTCCACCTAGTGGAAACATACTTAGTGCATCGTCGTCCCTCAGTACTAATCGCACACCGTGGCTCTGCACTTCAATTAACAAATTCCCTGAGACCTCAGTATCTATGATCGATTGCCGAATTTCATCTGCTACGACCAACATATCTTCCCGAGTCCTGATACTTCTTCTCATAGCCGATGCAGCCGGAGCGATAATATCGTTGCCATTCAGTTCGCGCTTAATCACCGCATCGCCGTGCCCATCAAATATTCCCATTGTTCCTTCGAGATCTAGCAGCGCTGAGCGCACAGGTTGTTGATTCAAGAGCTGCTCGTCATCGAGTAGCCGAGCCGTTCTTGCGTAATTAGCGATCTCGGATTTTTGTTCATCGGTGGCCACCTGCATAACCCAAAGGACTAGAAATAACGCCATCATAGCGAGCGCAAAGTCTGCGAAGGCTACCTTCCATCCACCACCATGATGCTCGTCATGTTCGCGCCCTCGGCGAACGCGTTTGATTATAATCTCTGGTGCTTCGATCCTCGGGGCGCTCATGCGGCTTCCCGTCTAGTATCCGGCCGATGCTCCTCAAGCCATTTTTCCATGTGCGCGAAGGATGGCTTCGCGTCCAGTTGAATACTTTTCCGCCCTGCGTCGCAAGCAAGAATGATTGGTTTGGACGCAACGTAGGCAACGAGAATGGACTTAACACACTCCAGAGCCGATATATCGCGTTCAACGCGCATCGCCATTGCACTAGAGAGTGGCTCAAAGAAACAGTAGCAGAGGAAGATACCAGCAAAGGTGCCCACTAAGGCAGCGGCCACCTTTACTCCCACTTCGGTGATAGAGGAATCGATGGAGCCCATCGTGATGATGATTCCCAACACTGCAGCGAGAATCCCAAAGCCTGGGCAGGCATCAGCAATTTTAGCGAGTGATTTTGATGGTCGTTTCAGGTCGCCCTCAATCGCGATGATTTCCTGCTCGAGCATTGCCTCGATCTCGTGGGCAGAAATTTGTCCAATAGAGAGCAGCCTAACGTTGTCGGTGATGAATTCAATCAGATGAATCTCTTTAAGAACGAGGGGATAATCCTGAAACAACAAGCTGTCCTGAGGTGTATCGATGTGATCGTCAACGGATTTAATACCCTTTGCTCTGATGGTCTCAAGTAGGGTTCGCATTAGCCCGATAAGTTCTAAATAGAGCTCTTTCTCGTTAGGTTTTCCCCTGGCTATAGCTCTCAGCTGTGTCAGCATTTCCTTAATCACATGGGCAGGATTGGCAATTAGGAGGGCTCCGAGGGCTGCGCCAAGAATAATAACTAACTCAGCGGGCTGCCACACCGTAGCGATATTTCCTCCTGCGGCGTGGAAGCCACCGAAGACTGCGATTGTTATGGTGAGTAATCCTACTAATTTTATCACGCTAGCCTCTTAATTTATCAACCGCTGATCTTAATCGCGCCAGGGCACTTTTGTGCATCTGACAGATTCTTGCTGTCGTATAGTTTAAAACGACCGCAACTTCCTTTTGATTAAGTTCATGTTGATAAATTAAGGCTAGTAGGACTTTATCTTGCTGATTTAGGGTTTCTAGGGCCTGGGCTAACTCCTCTTTAATCTCGAGGTGTAGATTCTCATTAGCCGTTCCCAATGGGTGATTTTGCAGAGCTTCTTCAATATTGAGTGCTTGAGCATGAAGCTGATCTTGATACGCATCTCTGAGAGCGCTTAGATCACAGTTAAGATGATCGGCAAGCTCAGTGTCTGAAGGTTTTCGACCTAGAGTTTGGGTAAGCTGCTTTTCCGCTGCAGTAAGTTCGTGTGCACGCTGCCGTGCACGCCGACTTCTAGAGTCATCGCGCCGTAGTTCGTCTAGTATAGCGCCACGGACTCGTCTTTTCGCGTAAGCGGGAAACGCGCCACTGTAGATGTCATCAAAGCGCACACCAGCCTCGAAAAGCGCTATCAGTGCTGTTTGATGCATATCGTCGGCGTCGAAGCTGCTGGTGCCGTGGAAACTAAGGAGCGCAACTTGGCGTTTTATTAGGCCGCCAAAATTATTTAGCAGGTAGCGCTGATCCGCTTCATCGAGCTCGAAGCACGGCTGGTGCCTTTGTTCATAGTTATTTTCAGGATGCAGATCTAACATCGTGGGTCACTGGACTATGAAGGACGTGACCATCACCTGGTCGATGGTTTGAACTTCACCAATCTCGAGCATGGCGATATCAATCGTCTCCTCAACTTCACGCTCTATTTTATCAATCGCCTCCTTGATGACGATGTCGTCATTAAGATTCTCACTGAAAAGCCTTAGGAGGCGATTTTGGATAACAGGCATCAGTTGCTCACGATCCTCAAAGAGTTCGGGCTTACGAGTTTTAATGGCAACCTCGATCAAAACGAGATGATCTGTCCTTCTGCCATTAACAGTTAGGATTACCTTGTCCAATGCAACATAGATAGCAGGGCTCGACAGCTCATCAGCTAAGCCGATCTCTAACGGTGTTTCAAATCCCTCATTAGCGGATATGAAAGAACGCATTTCATCGAAGTACACTAGCGCCGTGACGGTAAACGCAGAACTTAAAATACTACTGAATAAAATAACTATTAGCGTCTTTTTCATCGCTTATACCTTTGCTAGGGTCCATTGACTAACGAGATAGTTTTCCTCTGGAGCCTCACTATCGGAAATTTCGTTAAAGCTCCTATGAGCTTCTTGGCGAGTAGGGTTCTTGTCACGCTGATGGGTATGTTCGCCGCGTGAATCTACCGAAACACTAATACCTGTAGATAAATTTTCACCGAGTTGTGCCCGGAAGCGGTCGAGCTGAGAAAGCATGATCTCACGTGAACTACTATTCGAGACATTGAATAGTATGGTGACGCGGTCTCCGTCCCCTTTTACCTGAATCTCTAAACGGCCAAGGGCTTCTGGCGTTAAATTAATTCGCAGCCCCTCTGCTGAGCGCTGTGGCAACTTCGCTACAACATTATCGATCGCCAGTTTCAGCTGCTGATTAAGTTTCATAGCGTCAAGGCTAGATTCGAGGTGACTCATTTTTGCTACTGATGAATTCGGGCTTGCTTGTAAAGTAGCTTCAGCATTCCTCAATCCATTATTTATCTGATCAACATTCGGATCCGTGGTGATGGAACTTCTGACGAGATTTGAGGCATCTAGAGAATTGGCGAAGGAGTTAGCGTCATAGCGAACTGATAATGGGGTGATGGTATTGGCGGATCCAGGCTTAGCCGAATCAACGGCCCTCACAACAGCCGCTGCTATTTGGTCAGCCTGTTTCATGTTCCGCCGGTCATCGATGTACAAATCCCTGGCTACCTGCTTGATAGGCATCATGTCGGCCGCTTGGCTTCCTAACAGGGAAGATAAAAGATCGTGCCCCGAGCGCAATGAGTCATGGGCTGAGTGAGCAGCTAACTGAGCGTTATGACCTTGAGCGCCTAGTTCCGTGCCATTGTGCTTGATTTCTAACGGCTCACTCATTGGCGTATATTCTGATGAGACTTGGAGTCTATCAAGTTGACCGGGAGTTAACAGGAAGCTAGCCAAACCGTTACTGCCATGAATCATCGTCATCGGCCCGCTTTCGCTCTCTACTTCAGCGCCTGAAGAAGGTGGTTGGTTGGCTGAAGCGGCTCCGTAAAACGGCAGTGATAGATTATCCAGAGAGACGCTCGTCGAAGATAACTGACTGACACTGTGTGGAACTTGTGCCTTTAATTCCGCATTGAGTTGAATTGGATAGACGTCGCTACTTAAGCCAGTGAGGCCATCTTGGTTCACGACGGTGAGTGAAGGCATTATAGAGCTAGGTGATGTTTTCGATTGCTCGACCATTTTTTCACCCACTATGCCACTACTGAGAATAGGGTGCTGCATGCTAGACAAAGCAATGTCACTCTCCGATCTGTCGAGGCGACTTTCTCGGTCGAATTTATCAACTAAACCACTAAATGTTCCAAAGACTATCGAGCTCGCTTGCGAGTTTAGAGGTTGGCTTTGTTCAGAAAGTAATGCCTTCGTGGTATCGCTTTGAATATTCATACTACTTAGTTCCAAAGTTGGCTCGAATGACTTGGCCGTAGGCCTGCGCTCTGCCGCTTAAATCATGGCTCTGAGCGAGCGACTTCTGCAATAGATCACGTTGCTCCCTAGCTAGGAGCATTGCGGTTTCGTGAGCTCGTTCAAGATACTTTAATGCCCTAGAGATCTCGTCTGACTTGAATCGTCGTTGGCGGAGTTCTGCCAACAGAATCCTAATCTCTAGATCAACTTGGCGAAGCATTTGCCAGTCACCGTTAGTGGCGGCTGAAAGCAGGCGCTGCCGATGAGCTCTAATTGATTGTGGGTCGATATTAATCTTCATCGTTTAGCGCCCAACTCGAACCATGCACTTCTCAACACCGACAGGATATCTTTTACATCCTTGAGGGCTTTCAGATCGCTATCAATAGAAGCCTTAAAGACCTGTTGGCTGCTGTACTGATAGAGTGCAGATAAATCCTTTCTAAGGGTGGCATCGGCATCGTCATTGAGAGCTGATTCAAGACCTTCGATAATCCGCATCGCTCGGTCCACCGATTGAGCTTTCAGGTCGAAGGAGTTTTCTTCGATGAATTTACCAATCTTTGGTAGCTCATCTAACACCGCATCAATCAGCATCACCATTAACTCCTCGGGGGAGGCTGAGGCAGCTCGGGCATCCACATTAACGGCCTGATAGTGCTGGTAACCCTGAGTGTCTAACATGATGCCTCTCCTTAGAAAGCGAATAAACCGGAGGTGGAATTCATCTGGTCAATAACCGCATTTAAACTCGTAAATTGCTGCAAATAACGTTGATACTGTCGCTCATATTGGTTATCCAAGTTCAATAACTTCTGATCAATGAGGTCGAGTTGTTGTTGAGTGTAGTCAAGCTTAGATTGAACGGAGCCAGTAATTCCGGTGAAGGAGCTCACAATCTCGTCGACTTGGTCGAGAAGCCCGTTGTCAGCTTTAAGTATGGCATCGAATATGTCGGGCGTTTGCTCATAGGTTTGATCGAATCGACTACTGTTGATCAGCATTTCTCCCGTGGAGTCAATTTCTAAGCCCACACTGAACAGCGTAGAGCCGCTGTACTCGCTGCGAAACTGATTACTGATTTGTCGCTTCATTGATTTCACTGCGGCAAAGTCTGCGAGTGAACCACGCTCTGATTCCTCGCCGCCAGAGGCTAGTAGGAAGTCAAAGTTGTCCATGAGCGAGTTATAGCTCTCGACAATATTATTAAGCTTGCTTCGGGTCGCAGATTTATCTGCCGCGACAACCAGCTCAACGGTCTCATCGCCGCTGGACATGGCTTGTTTTAGAGTAATTGATACGTCATCAAAGACATTTTCAAAGGTGTTAGTTTCGCTCTCTAACGTCAGGCCAGTGAGTTCGTTGCCAAGCTTCATGATGGCATTCTGGGGGGCAGCTAACTGACTACTGTTATTCATGGAGAAGAGTGATTGAAGCCAGTCATTAGCAGCGGGGTCTGGGTCTAGGCCATCCTCAGTGAAGCTATTTAGGAGGTTGGCATCCTCTCCCGAAATTTGACTACTCGTCATTAATGAAAGTTGTCCGTTCGAGTTGACCAAACTTAAGGTGACGCCCGGATTAGCTGAGCTGCTATTGATAAAATCTACCAGGTCTTTAAGGGTTGAAGACGGCGGCAGGTCCGAGGCTAGGTCTACGGTTAACGGGTCGATTGGGGCGCCATCGATATCAGTTCTTGAGCTACCATTGGCATCATTTAAAGCAATTGAAATAATCCCAAACTCGGGCAGCAGCGAGCTTCCAGATATGGAGTTGCCAGCGCCGTCAACGGCGGTCGTGGTATTAGCGATGGTATGACGTTGAGCAAGTTGTTGGGAGAAAATTTCATAGCTTGTTTCGAGGGCATTTTCACCTACCTCTACCTCGAAGAAGCTTGGATTGGAGATAATCGCAGAGCTACTCAGTAGAGGGGAACTATCGTCACGGATAGCGGCGAGACTTGATTCAAAGCTAGACAGAGCGGTTTTAAGTGAGCCCAAACCCACCCGCTGGTCATCGATACGGTCAGTCCTTTCGTTATACCGCTCCCTAGAAGCTGAAACCTCAAGGGTCGCAAATTGTGCTGCAAGCGCAGCAGCGTCTACTGTATTAAACATAGTAACCTCCGATGAATCAAAAGCAATTAGTGTGCCAATCATGAAAGTTGAGGAGAGATCGGGGCTTAAGGAGCATTTTCCTTTAACCGTTGCCTTGTCGATCAAAAATGCGGAAGAATTATTCCTCTATTTTGCTTCCGCTTACGGAAAAAGCCCCCTACGGAGTAAGGGGCTTTCGAGGAGGATCAAGCGACTGAATTATCGTAGAAGTGATAATGCCAACTGAGAGCTTTGCCCAGTCTGACCAAGCATAGATGTGCCTGCTTGCATCAATAGCTGATACTTGGTTAGGTTGGCGGACTCTTTAGCGAAGTCGGCATCCATGATGCGTCCTCTAGAGGTTTCGATATTAGTTTCCTGGTTAGCCAAGTTAGACATGGTGTAGCCCAGACGATTGATCTTTGAACCGATATCTGACTGAAATGAGCTGACCGTTTCGAGTACCGTAGACATGGTGTCAATCGCACCACGAGCAGAGGTCAAGTCGCTAATCTTGCCAGCGTCACCCGAGACTAACGCCCCTGAACCAGTCCAAACACCAGTGCCTACTGCCCCTAGCGCTGTCACTTCGGCCGTGTTACCGGCACCCCATTCGCCATTCGTGGCGTTGTACTCAACGTCGCCACCCACGACACCGAATTGAGTTCCATCTGTGCCAGAGAATGCGGTACTGACGTCAACCCAGTCGCCCGAGGCTGATCTATATTCGATGGTTGTGCCGTTATCCTCACTACGGATACGGTCCGTAATATCACTATAAGCCGCAATAGTGGTCGTAGCGGTTCCTGTTCCTGAACCATCGATATCTACTGTAACCGCAGCAGTCGAAACCACTTTGTTACCTGCAGAGCTGCTATAGACCGATTTAAGTGCGTCCACATTGCTACTAAAATCAGCGGTAAGCTGATCAGCCGAACTACCAGACGTACCGACCTGTATCTGAAGTGGGTTCGAGGCATTGTCGAAGAAGGCATTACCGCCATCGTCGAAAATCTTCGCACCACCGTAAGCGGTATTTTTTGTAATCGCTTCGAATTCAGATGCGAGATCCTGAAATTCTTCATCCATCGCATCGCGTTCCGCTTGGCTATTGGTGCCGTTAGCAGACTGCGTCGCCAAGTCCTTCATGCGAAGACCAATATCATTCAACTCGTTCAGCGCGCCCTCGGCGGTTTGCAGGAGAGATACAGCGTCTTGAGAATTTCGCTGAGCAACTGAAAGACCTCGAGCCTGTGACTCTAATCGATTGGCAATCTGTAACCCAGCAGCGTCATCCGCGGCAGAGTTAATACGAAAGCCTGTTGAGAGGCGTTGCATAGTTTGAGTCATCATATTGTTGCTCTTAGCAACCGTATTCTGAGTAAGCAGTGAAGCAAAGTTTGTGTGCAGTGAAAGAGACATAGTCTTACCCTCGTTGTGTTTAAGTAGGAGTCATTTGATTGGCTCTACTGGGGTAAAACGGCCACTTTTTTTATAAGTTAATTATTTTTGAAAATATTTCGATTCTCCGGGCAAGAATACCCAGCGGCTCCTGTAATTGTTGGCGAATAGGGCTCCACGAGTGGATCGCCGAGGTATAGAGTGGTTGTGTGACTTGGTAGAGCGAAGCGGAGGTTACCGCAGATTGCTTGGCATGCTCATTAAAGTGCTTGAAACCGGAATCATAGGGCACCGCGAGGAACTCGAAAAGCTTCGATATTTGTGCTTCTGATTCGCTTACGACATGCTCGTAGGCAACTTCAAGCAGCTCGAATGGATAAAAGGGCTTTAATTCATCGTAGAAGTCCATCACTTCAACATAGCGCTTCGCACACTCATTGATGGTGATGATTTGATTGTTTTCAAATGACGAGATGAAGTTCTGGCGAAAACAGCTGTAAACGCAATCCATGGGGTGCCGAAGACAGACAATGACTTTGGCATCGGGGAAGACTGAGGCAATCAGCGGTAGTTGGTTAATTGCCCAGGGATGCTTATCTACGGGCTGCACTCCATTGGGGATTGCCGACATTTTATGGAGAGTTTCCCAATATCGAGATCGCAGCAGATTTACTTGATCGACCGTTAAGGATGGTAGTGATTCTGGATACTTAAGCCCTAGCTGCTGCTCCATAAATGATCGAACATCATCAATCATCGGTTTTTCATTAATCGTAGTTAATTCGGGGTGTGTATCGATCATTCGCTCCAAGAGAGTGGTGCCAGAGCGCGGGAAGCCGACCATAAATATGGGAGACGGACCGGTTAGTTGGTCCGGAGGAAGAGTCGACTCTACCGCATCGCTTCGGTTGTCAAAGTGCTGATCAACGTCCGCAATTAGATTGCGACAGGGAGTTTCGCCGCGCTTGATCATGCCGTTAATGTTCGCGCGATGGGCCTGGCTGGCGCGAATTAGCTCGTGAAACCCTTGTTCATGCTGCTTCATGGAAATCATGGCATTACCCCGCACATACTGGAGGTAAGGAATCCTGTTAAGTACCTGGATATCTAGCTGATCAATTAATGCAATAGCCTGCGCAAAGTCCCGGCTTGCTACCGCCGATTGGCAGTCGAGGATAGTGAGCTCAAGAGAATTCAGTGAAGCGGCATATTGCGAACGAAGGAAGGCCGCTTGCTCGGATAACTGAGCTCGAATATAGACTTCGATAATCTCCACTCGGCTAGAGCCTGAAAACAGAATATTCCGCTCCTTTATAAGCTGAAAGTAGGTTTCGAGATCAGTTTTATTGTTGAACCGATAAGCAAAACTAATGAGCTTATGAAGGGCTTTAGCGGCCCAATCTGCGTCATTAACGAGCTGAGTTGAAAGCTTTAGTGTGAAGTCCGTAGCGTGAAGTTGCTTCAGCGCATAGTCTAGATATTCGAGGTTTCGCTGTTGATTCGTAGGGTCAATACGAAATGCCTTCGCATAATAGTCTAGGGCTTTCATCGAGTTGCCCACTGCCCGGTTGAAGTCCGCCATGGCTACGAAACATCTGTCTTTTTCGGTTAATGATTCAGCGGTTTGGATCATCTTTGCCATAGAATGATCAAATAGATCACGATCCTTAAGTTTCATCGCAATCGTATTTTGCATTAAGTGCTGTTCGAAGCATGCGGGTAATAATTGACTCAACTCGAGCGCTTTAGCTAGATTGTGACTATCTAAAGCCTGATTGATTTGCTGTAGGACGGCTGAATGACTGGTCATTGATCTACCCCAAGTTTCCGACGATATTAATGTGAAGAGTCTCTGGAATTTCGCGATAACTTAATACCACGAGGCCCTGAGAGAAAATTGACGCATAGCGGGCGATCAGGCCTCTCAAATTTGCCGGAACGAGTAGCACTGGAGGTAGACCTGCCTCACGCATCTGTTGCTTAATAAGCGGCAGATTCTGTTGGAACTGAGTGACAAGATTACTATCAATCGTGAAGTCATCCAGAGGTTGTCCCTCTCGTCTGGCCTGCTGGAGGGCCTCATTGAGCAGGCCCTCCAGCGCGGCGCTCAGTGTAAAGGCATCAATCGAGGATTTCTCTCCATTGACTAATTCGATAATCGTATTTCGTAGTGCAACTCGGACTTCAGCGGCTACCAGGGATGGCTCCTTGGCCTTATCGCTAAACTGAATAAGCGTGGTCGCAATGCGACGTAAATCTTTGATCGGTAATTGCTGCGAGAGCAGGTTTTTAAAAATCTGAAGTTGATCCGAAAACGGCACCTTCTCCGCAAGGGCGTCCGCTAAGCTTGGGCTAATCTGTTGCAGCCTTTCATTTAGGGCGACTACATCCTCATGGTGGAAAATGTCTGCAAGGTGGCTTTTAATGATTTTAGCAACGTGGGTAGAAATGATCGTGGCGTCTTCAACAACCTGATAGCCAAGATTAATGGCATCGGTTCGCTGTTCCTCGGTGATCCAGTACGCTGGGAGTTGATAAGCGGGGTCTTCCGTTAGCTGGCCGTCGATTTCGCCAAGAATATTCGCTCCGGGGATCGCCATGAGTTGGTCAATCTCGAGGGCACCGCCTTCGCGTCGCTCTCCGTTTACGTAAATTTTGTATTCATTTGGTTTGAGGCCTAAGTTGTCACTTATCGAGACCTCTGGAATAAGAAATCCGACCTGGTCTGAGAGGCTCTTTCTCACCCCTTTCAAACGCTTGAGTAGGGGGGCGCCTTGATCGGGGTTGACGAGCGGTACTAGACGATAGCCAAGTTCGATACGGAGCACCTGTACTTCCGTAACAATACTCCAGTCTAAAATATCGTTTTCTGAATGCTGCTCAGCAGTCGCGGCTTCAAGCAGTTCGTCGGAATCTCGTTGCTCTAGCTTACTCAGTTGCCAGCCGGTAAAACCGACTACCAAAGCGAAGGTGAAGAAAGCGAGGTGAGGCATACCGGGGACACTACCCATGGTAGCCATAATGCCGGCGACGATGAAAAGCGTCTTGGGCTTTGCGAGGAGTTGTCGACCAACGCTCTCGCTCATTTCTCGGTCATCGTCTCCCACTCGAGTCACAATAATGGCTGCAGACGTCGCCAAGAGCAACGAAGGAATCTGGGCTACTAGGCCGTCACCAATGGTAAGTAAAACGTAGGTCTTGAAGGCATCTCCACCGCTCATGTCATACTCAAACACACCAATACTAATGCCGCCGATTATATTGATGGCTAGGATAAGGAGGCCAGCCACAGCGTCCCCTCTAACGAACTTTGATGCGCCATCCATAGAGCCATAGAAGTCGGCCTCAGACGCAATCTCCTTTCGCCTTTCCCGAGCACTTTGTTGGTCAATAATTCCTGCGTTGAGATCGGCATCGATGGCCATTTGTTTGCCCGGCATCGCATCCAAAGTAAAGCGTGCACCCACCTCAGAAATACGCTCGCCACCTTTGGTGATAACGACGAAATTAATAATCATCAGGATGATGAAAATAACGAGACCTACCACGTAGTTCCCTGCGATAACGACCTCACCGAAGGATTGAATTACCTTGCCGGCAGCATCCGAACCTAGGTGCCCATTGAGCAAAACAACGCGAGTAGAGGCAACGTTTAGGGTGAGTCGAAGTAAGGTTGCGATGAGCAAAATTGTTGGGAACATACTAAAATCGAGTGGGCGCTTCACAGAGGTTGATACCAACAGAATGGTAATCGCCAAAACAATATTAAAAGTAAAGAAGATATCCAGTAAGATTGGCGGCAACGGCAGCACAATCATTGCGATAATCGCCAGCAAAACTAGTGGGATAGCAAGCAGCCCTAAATCTATTTTTCTGAGTTGATTAAATATCGATTCCATTTACATCCCTTTGCGTCGCAGATTTTCAGGCAGGTCGTAGTGAGCTGGTGGTTCAGGACGACTGCGCTTTCCTGCCTTGAAGTCGTTTATTTGTGCAACGTAACTCAAAGCCTGAGCTAGAGGATAGTAGAGTTCCTCGGTAACTAACTGGTTTACCTCACAGTTAAAGTAAACAGCTCGGCATAGAGGCGGGGCATGAAGTACCTCAATTCGGTAGCTCTTCGCCAGCTGTTGCATATGTATTGCGACTTCATCAACACCCTTTGCAAGCAGGACAGGGGCCGCATCGTTATTAATGTCATATCGCAGCGCCACCGCATAGTGAGTGGGGTTAGCAATCACGATATCGGCGTTGGGTAGCGCCACATCCACACGACTTTTCGCCTGCGCCTGTTGTAGCTCACGAATCTTACGTTTCACTTCTGGTTTACCCTCGGAGCTTTTATGTTCCTCTTTTACCTCCTGCTTGGTCATCTTATTGTCTTTTTTGTGCTTCCAAAGCTGGTAGGGAATATCCAACATACCAAAGACAACTAGCGCACTGCCGATTAAAAGTGTGCCCTGTAACAGAATCGAAAATACATGGTAGGAGCCGGATCGAATTGACATCCCCTGTAGGCCGATTAAGTTCACTAAATTTCCCTTTAGGAAGAGAAACAATATCCCGAAAATAATCCCCACTTTAATGAGTGATTTTAGCAGTTCGACTAATGTCGCCTTAGAGAACATGCGTTTAAGCCCCTTTAGTGGACTTAAACGGCTAAATTGAGGAGTGATGGGTTTTATTGAGAAAAGCCAACCGCCAATGATTAGATTGGTGAGTATTGTCGTCACGATTATCCCAAGGGTCAGAGGGATGAATAGATAAATGACTTGTCCAAGTGCCGCACCAATAAGTGTTATGGAAACCGTGGGATCCGCAAGGGTGGCAACGCCAAATGAAAACGAACGTTCGAACAGCATGAGTACGCCATCACTGAATTGGGCGGCTGAGACATAAAGGGTAATAATGGCTACGACAAGTATGGAAGCGGTCACGAGCTCCTTCGCGCGGGCGACTTGGCCATCATCGCGGAGTTTATTCAGACGTTTTGGGGTAGCCTGTTCGGTTTTCTCCTGAGAGGAGCTATCCGCCATTATAGCCCCCTCACGTAGAAACTTAGCTTGGTCATAACATCGGCCATTTGCTCACCGAAGTGAAAGGGAAGCCCTTCGGCTGCGATAAAGAGGGAGAGGAATCCCAGCAGCATAGTAAGCGGAAAGCCCAAAGCAAAAACGTTAAAGCTGGGAGCGGTGCGATTCATTATCCCAAAGGCGATGCTAGTCAGTAACATCGCAATGACTGCAGGTAGGGCCAGCGACAGCGCTGCAACAAGCATCCAACTAAAACTGCTAATGACATAGCCCAGTGAGAGATCGGGTATTGACTCGCCTACCGGCCAAGTTCGGAAGCTCTCAACAGCTATATTCACCATCAAAAGGTGCCCATCAAGGGCCATAAAGAGTAGTAGCGCGATTAAATTAAAAAATCGTCCAAGAACGGGAATAGAAATACCGTTACTGGGATCATTCATAATAGCCATGGCTAAACCCATTTGCAGGCCAACAATTTGGCCTACGGTACTTAGAATATTCACCATGGCGTGAATGATGGTGCCAAAGAGAACACCCCAAAGTACCTGGATGATGGTGATGAGTGCAAAACCCACAAATGTCGTGGGTGCTTCCACTGCCGTGTATGAAAGTGGAGCCGCTAACACCGATATTGCCAATGCCAACAGAATTCTAATTCGCCAGGTTATAGCTCGATCACCAAAAAGTGGCGAGGCGGTAAAAACAGCTAGCAGCCGAATAAAGCCCCACCAGATGGATAGACCGAATGCCACCAAGCTGGATAGTTCGACACTCATCTGACCATAACGTGTAGGTTGTGGAGCAGATATTCAAAGAAGCCTGTGAGCTCTCCGATAATCCAAGGGCCTGTAGCGATGATGGTTAAAAAAGTCACCATCAGACGGGGTAAAAAGCTCAGAGTTTGTTCATTAATCTGCGTGGCTGATTGAACAGCGGCGACCACTAACCCCAAGAGCATTCCTGGAATAATGATGACGGCGACAATCTTTAAGACAACCCATATCCCTTGAGATAGCAGGTTTGCGACATCCGCTTCGCTCATCGTCAGCCTCCGCCAAAGCTTGCTGTGATGGATCCTACAATGAGTGTCCAGCCGTCAACGAGTACGAAAATAATAAGCTTAAAAGGGAGTGAAATAATTAGCGGCGAGAGCATCATCATACCCATGGACATGAGTACACTCGCAACAATCATATCGATGATCAAAAACGGAATGAAGATAATAAAACCAATTTGGAAAGCCGTTGTGATTTCACTTAGGGCGAAGGCCGGTAGCAATACGGTAAAGGGAATCTCCTCAATGTCTGTTGCCGGGTCTAGGTCTGCGATTTGCGCCATTTGCTCTAACGCTCTTCGATGCGTGTGTTTAACCATGAACTCCCTAACGGGACTTTCGGCTATTTCAATGCCTTCAATCAGAGAAATCTCGCCGTTTTGATAGGGCACAAACGCTTCATCATAAACTTGTGTCCAAACTGGGCGCATGATGAGAAGTGTCAGTGCGATCGCGATGCCCAAAAGAATTTGGTTGGGAGGACTCTGTTGTAACCCAAGCGCTTGCCTCAGAATTGCTAGTACAATGATGATCCGCGCGAAGCAGGTTGTCATCAGCACAAAAGCAGGAAGAAAGCTCAGAGCTGTTAGTAGAATTAGGAGCTCAAGTTTTAAACTATATTGCTGCGCATCATCTCCACTGCCTGATGTAATCAGCGGGATATCGGCTAATGCAGGAGCTGAGCTGGCCGCCAATAGGAACACTGAAGTCACCATGAGCGCCACTAGATAGATACGCTTCATAAGTTACTCTTTCGATGTATCCTGAATTTTCGGCAGTACGCTCAGCACTCTCAGACTATATCGATTATTACTCATTACCACTTCGCCGTGACCGAATAATTGCCCGTTAACTTTTATATCGAGCGGCTCGTCGGCGAGCTTGTTTAGCTCGATCACCGTCTCCGAATTTGCCGACATAAGACGACTTAGAGGAACGGAAGTACTGCCGACCTCTAAGCTTATTTCTACGGGGATGGAGCTATAGAAGTCTAATTTTGAAGAGGGATCGAATGATGGGGCAGCGGCCTTTACAGACGCTGTATCATTCTCAGCTCCATCGAATTCATCAAATTCGTCAAAGGACTCTAGCTCGCTATTCTCTGTGGTCTTCGCCATGATGATTTATTACCTTTCTGTATAGGGTTCGTGTATTTCGAAGATGAGTTGATTTGCTTGCTCAACCAACACTCCTTTAAATATTGGAACGTCCGCGATGCGGATTGCCGACTTATCGCTCAGGAATATAGGTAACTCGGAGCCCTCTTCGATCGCCATTAGCTTATTCAGTGCAATGCTTTGACTCCAGAGCTGAACATTAATCGCTACGGGAACAGACGGAATTGCAGTGGCAATGTGGGAGCTAAGCTCGCCATTCGTTTCACCGCTTTCGCTTAGTGCGTTTTGGAGATAATCGGAGTGGAAACGAATACGAATATTTATTTCGCCGAATGACGAGGTGAGAATAATATTGGCACAGACAGAAGCGGCGAGGTCCTTTTGGTTCAAGATACTGACTTCATCAGCTAGCAGGTCGCTTTCGAGCAGAGTCGAAGCGATAGCCTTGGTTAGCTTGGACTGAAAACGTAGATCCGAGGCAGTTAGTAGCCGAGCTGCGGTGCCTTTTCGAAGGTCTTCGCTGTGAAAGAATTGATCGGTAAATCGCGTCAGCGCCTTCGGTTCAACCTCAAGACTTATCTTTCCCAAGGCCGGGTTCGCATAGACGCTGGCTCCAAATTTATGGAGACAGCTGGTATCGGAGGATATTTCAAGCGGGGGTTTGATCCCAGAAATCTGCCCTTTGAAATCGACAGTTAACTTTTTAAGAATGGCCCCCTGATGTTGTTCGATCAGAGAACGAATATGACCTTCAGCTTTCCCCGCAGGCGCCTGTACTGTTCCTAAATTTACTCGCTCAAACTCCATTTCGGGCTGCCTATACCTATCTTTATGACAAACGATTCTTGTCGGTAGAGAGGAAGTATAGACCGACTTCTACAAAAGCAAGCTTTGGTTGATGAAGTTAGCTTCGGCTGTAGACACCGCCTTCTAAATTGCTGCTAAGGAGCGAAGACTGTACTGCATTCAATTCGCGCACTGCCTTGAGTTGATCGGCTAGCTGAAGGCATTGCTCGCGATACGAGTTTAAAAGACGTTGGGCGCTGAGTGACAGGGCTTTTGGCAATACTTTCAACGCATCCTCGGCTGTGGCAGCCTGCAATGTCTCTAAGACGCGGTACTTCCTTAGTGTGAGTTTTTGAAGGCTATCCATGACCTTAAGGATCTTTTCATCAGTCTCCAGTAGTGCATTGGTATTAAAATTAACCATCGCGGCTAGCTGTAAATCGGTGGCTTGACTGAGCTCCTTTAGAACTTTGAGTTCCGCTCGCAAAAGCTTGAAAAATCTTACTGCACGTTCGCTTGTCATCTTGATTAACCTCTTCGGATTAGCCGGAAAAGTACTGGCTACCTATCCCCTAAGAATTGATCTGTTAGAGCTGCTGCTAGGGCTTTGTCGTCGACATCAAATTCTCCCGCTGCAACGGCAAGACGCAACTCTTCAACACGAGAATCTTCGGGGACAACCACGTCAGCCAGAACTTTCGACCCCTTGTCAGCAAAGCTTACTTGGGCACTTACTTGAGCCGTTTCAGTTGCAACGCCGGTTGCTTTCGCTGTCGTCTTTATAGCGCTGGCATTATCAGCACTTGTGGATTGACCTTGTTTGATACTAACGTCTATCGTTCTTTCAATTTTCATGAGTAAGCCCCTCTGACGCACTTGCTCGACGATGAATGTCTTGGTGAATGTCGTTAATGGAATGTCTTATAAAGTAATAAACGACCGAAATTCGACTAAGTTAAACATAGTAGAAAATAATTCAATTTCTTAATGAGGGGTAGATTGTTGAATTCTGGCGATCTCATACTATTTACTTCACGGCGTGCTATCGGAATCCCGATACCGTTACTGAGCTTTGCACTAGCCGCGTTACTGTGGTCAGCTCATACCGTTGCGAGTACTAATCTAAGTGAAGTACAGAAGTCTGTCGAAGGTTGGGTGGCTCAACAGGTTCAGGACGATTTAGTTGAACAACATCTAGAGCTAGTTAGCTTCGATTTAGCAGTGCGGTTACCGCCAGCGCTCAGTCAAGTAGAAAGCTGTGAAGACGACTTAATTTTTCGCTTCGCTACCGATGAGGTGGCTTGGAAGCAGCGAAGTGTAACCATTGAATGCTTAAACAATTCCCAGAGATATCGCTTGCGCTCCGAGTTAACGCTTGAGGTACAGGTTAAGGTTTGGGTTGCGCGGTTTGAGCTACCCAGGAATCATCTCATTACTCAATCGGATTTGGAACAACGTGTTCTGGATGCCGGTCAACTTCGCAGGGGTTTTGTTACTGACGTCGATCATATCGTAGGAATGGAAACACTTCGCCGAGTTAGAAGTAGTAATGTTTTTCATCCGAGTGAACTTAAATCTCCTTCCGTAGCGAAGCGTGGTGACGAAATTACGGTCTACACGCGAAGTGGCGGCCTAGAGGTAGAGGTCTTAGCAACGGCTTTGGATAACGGAGCTCTGGGCGACGAAATACGCGCAAGAAACTTGTCAACTGGAGCGGTCTTTAAGGTTGAATTGATTGGCGAACGCTTAGCGATCAAGGAGTGATGTCTTTAAAAAACATCGGGCGCGCTGAGCAAAAAATTGAGTGAAAACCTCATTCTCGTTCATCTGCTAGTTAACGACGTTCGTCTCTATTTACTGAGCTTTTTTTGAATTCTGAGATTAGCCAACAATACTGTACGTAGTTGCCTTTACTCGTATACATAGTGATGCCTAACCAAATTTGTCAATCGGAACGACAACTTCGGTCCCAACGAGTAGCACAGTCAAACCATCAGTCGATGCATGTTTCTCGGAGTGAGGCAATTTTCGGTTACGTTAGAATGCGACGCCATCGTGGCCAGTCGTTCAAGTTTCAGGGATGAAAAGAAATGTATTTTGAACAAGACGTGGTAGTTTTCGTATCGGAAGATTCTTGCTCGGTCCTTCAGGGTGCCGTAGGCACAGACGATGAGGAAAATCTAGATATACGTCACGCCGACACATTAGCGAAAGTCCTCGACAATCTCGATGAGACGCGGTCGAATAAGAAACGCTTAATCCTCTTAGAAAGCCATTTTCTCAGTGATTCCGCTAGCAGTATTAGCGCTGTTGCCGAATTTGGGGATCTCGTCGTGATCGTCCAATCGCATGAGGAGTCGATGGTGTCATTTGCATTGGCAAACGGCGCGGTGGACTACCTCGTGGCCCCCTTTGATCGCCAGCTACTTGAACTAGTCGTACAACGAATTCAGTCGCCCGTCGCTGAGGATTTGGTAGTCAAGTCTCCCGCAGGTAAAAGAACCTTCCACCTAGCACACCGAATTGCGCAAGTTGATGCCTCCGTATTACTTCAGGGCCAAAGTGGCGTGGGAAAGGAAGTTGTCGCGCAGTATATCCATGAGCATTCAAGGCGCTCTCAACAACCCTTTGTGGCTATTAACTGTGCTGCCATACCGGACTCGATGGCAGAGGCGGTTCTCTTTGGGCATACAAAAGGCGCCTTTACCGGAGCAACGGAGGCGCATTCTGGGAAATTTGAGGAGGCCAATGGTGGTACGCTTTTTCTGGATGAGGTCAGCGAACTTTCGTTGCCGATTCAGGCCAAGTTGCTGCGAGTCATTCAGGAGCGAGAGGTAGAGCGCGTTGGTTCTCATAAGAGAATTAGTTTGGATATTCGAATTTTAGCCGCCGCCAACGTATCTCTGAGCGAGCAGGTCACTCAGCAACATTTTCGCAATGATCTCTACTATCGTTTAGCAGTGCTTGAGTTAGATGTGCCGCCGTTGCGCGATCGGAAGGATGATATTGAACCGCTTGCTCGTCTATTTTTGGCGAAATGCGACGGCGAACATTGCACGATGACGCCACAATTTATCAACGGCTTAACGCAGCATGATTGGCCCGGTAATATTCGTGAGCTGCAAAATATCATTCAACGTGCCTTTACCTTTCGAAACTCCAATAACCTAGATCTAATTGATCTGCAATCCGCCGGGTTAGTGAGAGCTGAAGTTGATAATCCTGCATCGATAGAGCATCTCTCGCCGTTCGCCGGTATCTCGTCGATTCGAAAGCGATCGGAATTCCAGCTTGTTCTTAAGGTGCTTCGAGAAGTGAATGGTACGCGAAAACTCGCTGCACAACGCCTGGGGATCTCAACGCGTGCACTACGATATAAGCTCAATGCTATGAAGAATGAAGGTATTGATATCGAGACACTCATAGCGGAGGTAGCATAATGTCGATGGGGCCTATTAATGCCGATTTAGCTTCGGCGAACTTACGGAAATTGAGTGTTTTGGCGCCGAGTAAAACGGATTTCCCCGACATAGCGCAAGCGGTTAAAGATTCGCTCATGGAGGCAAATCAGCGCCAGAACATGGCGAGTGAGGCGCGCCGAGCCGTTGAACTAGGAGACAGCGACGATCTCGTGGGAGCGATGGTGGCGTCACAGAAAGCATCGATTACTTTCGATGTCATGTTATCGGTACGAAACAAGGTATTAACGGCTTACCAAGATTTGATAAAAATGCCGCTTTAACACACCTTTGGTTAACTTATGGATGGATCCAAAACAATGACTGCAGCAAGTGCTGAAGGGGAAGGCAACCCGTCTCTCAAGGACCGTTTGCTATCAATAACACAATCTCAACGAAGTAACGCAATCGTTATCGGTATATTGGCGATTTCACTCGCCGGTATCATTGTGGCTTGGATGTGGGGAGCCTCCGCTAACTACAAGCCCCTCTATGCGGATCAGGATCAGTATCCAACGGGTGATGTCATTGCGGTACTTGAAGCGGAAAATATTCCCTATGAACTGGATTTGGCAACGGGACGGGTATACGTTCGGGATGGAACCGTTGCCAGTACGCGTATGCTATTGGCGTCGCGAAGCGTTTTGCCAACTCGACCTCAGGGTTTTGAACTGCTCGATGATATTTCCCCATTGGGAACGAGTCAGTTTATGGAATCATCGCGATACAAACGAGGGTTAGAGGGAGAGCTTGCTTTAACCATCATGGGGTTGGAATCGGTTCGCAATGCGAGGGTTCATCTCGCTATTCCGGAACGGACACTATTCATTCGCGAAACAGGTTTTAATCCTTCGGCATCGGTATTGCTAGAACTCGTCAACAATCAGCCGCTAAGTAAGGACGCGGTGGAGGCGGTGGTTAATCTCGTTGCAGCAAGTGTTTCCGGCATGCAACAGCAGGATGTTGCAGTGAGCGATCAGTTTGGCAACCTGTTGAGTGCGGAAATCGGCAATGAACTGGACGGATCCTTCGACGAACGGCTGGTTCAATATCAACGAAACTTTGAGCGAGAACTAGTGGAGAGAGCATCACGCATGCTATTACCTCTTTTTGGTGCTGGCAACTTTCAAGTCCAAGCCACAGCAGATCTAAATTTTGACGTTCGTCGAGAAACTGCTGCGGTGTTGGAAGGTGATCCCACCGTGGTCCAGGAAACACTCATTAATTCTTCTTCACCAGAACGCGCCGCGATTGGTATTCCTGGAACCTTAAGTAATCAGCCACCACCACCTACAGAGATTACTGCGGATAATCCTGTCACAGAGGAAGTGGTTGAACAGCGCCTCGAGAATTCGGAGGAGCGGAGAACGTTTGCCCAGGGTCAGCGAGAAATCACCACACAGTATCGGCAGGGCGAAATTGAACGTCTAAGTGTAGCGGTGGTATTGAATAATGCTGTTGCAAACGGAGCGACAGGAGAGTTCTCTCAAGAGGAGCTCGACCGAATATCGGAGACCTTATCTGCGGCGCTTGGGGTGGACGATGTGCGCGGGGATTCACTCGTTATTTCAGCATTTAATTTTGCTCCACCCGTTGAGTTTGCGGCGCGAACTGTTGAATGGTACGAGCAGCCTGCTATGCAACAGTGGGGTCGCTATGGCTTAGGGCTCGTTACCGTATTGCTTCTGACCCTGGTCGTAGTCCGCCCCTTGGTGAGATCTATTACAACCGGTGCAACGCCTTACCCAGTGCCTGCCAAATTAGCTCATAGCGGTGAGGATGATAACACTGCGGAGTTTGACGAAGAAGAACTCCAAAACTACGCGATCAAAGAGGATGAGATAATCCAGCCGGGTCAACTTCCCAGACCAGGATCTCCGATACACATTCAGCTCTCTCATCTACGAAGCTTGGCTGACGAAGATGCCGAGAAAGTAGCTGAAGTACTAAAAGGTTGGCCAAATGAATAAAGTTAAACGCGGAGAAATGTGATGCTGACTCCCATTGAGAAAACTGCGCTCACCCTTTTGGGGATGGGCGAAGACTCTGCTGCAAAGGTTTTGAAATACTTTGATCAGTATCAAATCCAAGCCATATCTAATGCGATGACCAGTTTGAGTACCGTCAATAGCGAACAGGCGAATGAGGTACTAACTGAATTCTTCGATTCCTATGGCCAACATTCCGGTATTAAAGCGGCTTCAAAGGATTTCCTACAGAACACCTTAGAGAAATCGGTTGGCGGGGATTTGGCTAAGAACGTTCTCACGAAAATTTTCGGTGACGAACTAGAGCAAAAAATGGAGATTTTAGAGCACTGCAACCCCCGGATCATAGGTTCTCAGTTGGAGCATGAGCATCCGCAAATGGCGGCAATATTTTTGTCTTTGATGTCGCCCAAGGCATCGGCGTCAATCATTACGACGTTACCAACGAAAATGGGGGACGATTTAGTCCTTAAAATCGCGAAAATAACCGCTGTTGACGAAGATATAGCTGAAGATCTAAGTAACTTAGTTGACCGCTGTCTAGATGCCGCATCAGCGCTTGATAACTCTACCGTAGATGGCGTTAAACAGGTGGCGGATATTATTAATGTATACGACGGAGACTCAGACCGGCTGCTCGACTTAATACGAGAGCACAGTGAAGATCTTCTCGAGGAGATCGAGAATCTCCGTTACGACTTCAATGTGCTTGCAGTCCAAACTGAGAGGACTTTAGATCAAGTAGTGCAAGCAATTAATGTCAACGATTGGGCTATTGCTCTGCGTGGCGCTGATCCTAGCATTATCAATAAGGTCCGTGCGTCGATGCCCAATCGAATGAGAACTTCGTTGGATGAGCAAGAGCAGATAACCGGCCCGCAGCCCAAGGCAAAGATTGATCAAGCGCGGAAGGAGATCATGGAGCATATTAAGTCTCTGGCGCGTCAGGGCGATGTGACGCTGGTGATGACTGATGAGAAGGGAGTAAGCTGAGATGCTTCAATGGATACCAACAACACCGACAGAGAATCGAAAACTCTTTATTATGCCGCGGACCAAAAGGGCGAAATCTCAAGCAGATTTGACTCCAGTGCCGTCGGCATTTCCGCCGTCAAGTGAAGCTCCAATTAGTGCATCACCAACTACTGAAGAAACCCGTCAGATGGGCTTTGACCAAGGTTATAAAGACGGCCTGAAGCAAGCGAGACAAGAACTAGAAGAAGCGGCCGAGAAAGCGCTCGAAGCAAAGCTTTTGGAGGTCCAACAACATTATGAGGGATCCATTAACGAGCTGATCGTGGAGCTGAACAGTCTAAAGTTGGATTTTCAGCTTAGTGAGAAAAAGCAATTGATGGAGCTCGTTAAAGGTATTTGTGAAAAGATTTTATCCCACGAGCTAACTGCTCCTAAACGTAAGATTAATCAAACGATATCTTCGGCATTAAAGGGTCTGAGTTGCGACAGCGCTTTTGTATTAAGTATCTCAGCCGATGATGAGGCGTTAATTAAGTCTGAGCCTCATGAAGAGCTAACAAGTGTCACGATAGACCCAAGCCTCAAACGTGGGCAATTTATCCTCGATAGTCCCCGCCAGCAGTTGAAGGTAGATCCAGAGCAGCAGCTACACAGAATACTCTACGATCTATTCTCCAGCGAAGCCAAAAGCTGAAATGGATTTATCAGCACAATTAACGACAGTTAGTGAACACCTCAATACGGTCACGATATTGCGACCGACTTTTAAGGTGATTAAGTCCGATGGTTTCTTGATTGTGGCAACGGGCGAAAACTTCTGTGTGGGCGATGTTTGCGATGTTAGCTTCCAATCAGGGAGTCGATTCGCCTGTGAAGTTGTTGGGTTTGATGGTGAGTTCTATCGGCTTATTCCCTACCAACATGCTAACGGCGCACACTTCGGCGGGAGTGTTCATCATCGTCCTCAAGCGAGTGGAACGGGAGTGGGTTTCCAATTATTAGGAAGAGCTGTGAATGGACTTGGCGAGGCGATTGACGGCTTGGGACAAATCAATTACGAAGAATTCCGTCCAAATAATGCGGCGCCACCCAGCTTAATTAAGCGTCGTGGTGTTGAAGAGGTTATGGAAACGGGAGTAAAGGCGATCGATTCCCTACTGACGCTCGGCCGAGGGCAGCGTATTGGTTTGGTGGCAGGATCTGGCGTTGGTAAGTCGGTGTTACTTAACATGATTACTCGATTTTCAGACGTTGACGTTGTAGTAGTAGGCCTCGTGGGTGAAAGAGGTAGAGAAGTAGGTGATTTTATCGCGAAGACCTTAACGCCTGAAATGGCGGAGAAGGCGGTCATTATCGCAGCAACAGCAGAAGAATCACCTGTTATGCGCGTTGCGGCGGCCCGACGCACTCATGCCGTGGCAGAATACTATCGTGATCAAGGCAAAAATGTTCTGTTATTGATGGACTCACTCACGCGAGTAGGTATGGCTCAGCGTGAGATCGGTTTGGCGTTGAACGAGGCTCCTATTTCGAAGGGTTATCCTGCAAGTGTCTTCTCTCTTTTGAATCAGCTGATTGAACGAGCTTGTAATGGAGAATCGGAGCAGGGCAGTCTCACTGCCATATACACCGTTCTTGCCGAGGGTGATGATGCTCAAGACCCCCTCGTCGACTCCGCTAGAGCTATTCTAGATGGTCACATTATGCTCTCGCGAGATCTTGCCTCTCAAGGCCAATATCCAGCAATCGATATTCCAGCGTCAATATCACGGTGTATGAACGACTTAGTGAGCGAGGATCACTTGCAGCTTGCGCGAAAATGTCGGCGGATGATCAGCTTATTCCGTGAAGTCGGTGAGTTAATTCCTTTGGGGGCCTATGTCTCCGGAGTAGATGCCGAACGCGATGAAGCAATCAACTTAGATCCGGCGATCAGCACCTGGCTTCAACAGGCCCCCAGTACGCCGATGGATGCCACCACCGGCCTCAACGAGCTTCAAGCCCTGCTAAGCGGCAATGGCAAGGCAGGATAATGAAGCTTCAAGCGCTCAACACAGCTCATACGATTTTATCTAAACAGCTGGATGAAATCGTGATAAAGCTTCAAGCTCAGCAAGCAATTTTGGCAAAATTCCAGTTGGCTATAGATGGCGAGCGTAAGTACGTAGATACAGCGGAGTCTAGTCTCCGCGGCCCAGGTTCACTGGGAGCTCATGAGCTAAGTGGAGTGTGTTTAATTAAGGCGAACCATGAGGGTAATAAAGCGAGAATTAGCCAAGCCATTACGCAGGTTGAGGCTCGTATTCTTGATTTAGGTTTTCAGCGAGATGAATTACTTAGGCGTTGTAAAGCAATGGAGCTGCTTGTCAACAACCATCACCGACGAGGGCAGCGCGAAGTTCAACGCAACGAGCAACGACTACTAGATGAGTGGACTAATCTTCGAGAATATCGCTAAGGTTGTTCATCCGCCTCTCATTTCAGGATCGAAGCACGTTTAGCAATCTATCGCTTAGACCCTGTAGAACCGTTATGCCTCGATGAATCCCCTTAAAACCTTGATCTAACTGAGCTTCTACTTTGGCGCCAATGGCTAATGCCTCTTCCTTCGACAAGGTTGATAAAGCCGTCTGGGGCTGAGAGTTAGGGCTGGTATTTAATACCTGAAGCTGAGCTTTTATTGTTCTTAAGCCGTCTTGGATTATAGGCCCAGAATTAATCAATAATTCCTTTTCTGAATCAGCATATGATAGTGATAAAATTGGGTGTTTAGCTGCCTTCAGGGCGTTCACCTCCTGCTGCATTACCTGGCCGGTGTCATTAGCGCTAACATTAATGCTTACCACTCCTTGAGCAATCAGCAATTCTTCTTTTGAGAGTATTGCGTTGAGCTCACCCGAGTCAGTGATGTTGATTCTCAGCGGATTAGCTTCGGATTGATGAATCGCCTCGGTTTGCCAACCCTCTTGGTATGACAAAATCAGTTGTGTAGGTTCCTTACCTTTTATTGAGACGGTAGCCGTATAGGACTGCTCAACGGGCAGCGTGGAGACACTTCCCGCGTTAAAGTGGAAGGCACGATTCGGGTCCAACTTTAAGGTCAAATCCTGGGCAATGATAGTATCACCATCGAACGTACTGGTGCCGATGACATTATTTAGTGACTTACCAAGGCGAGTGAATTGATTGAATGAGTCAGGTGACTCGATGGTTGGCAGTAATCGCCACATTTGCAGCATACGATTACCGAGCTTTTTCAACGCGGGTTCTGCGACGGACTTTTGCGCAGTGTGAAACTGTGCTTCACGTAGCTGCGAAAGATCATGTTTAGCTGCGCTATTAAGCGACGTTGTCGCCGGTCGCTTTATGGGAGCCAACGTGGGAGGCATATCAGATCTACGATCTGCCACCACGGATTTAATGGGCTTTAGCGGGGCGCTGTTTTCGAGGCGATCAATAGCCATTCAAACACTCTACATTAAGTTAAATAGGTTGAGTTCCGAGATTCGCTTGAAGGTAAGGTGGCTTGCTTCTAGACCCTGAAGATAAGACTGCAGTCTGGTAGAAGCCTCACTCATATCGAGTGACGATATCTCGGTACTGACTTTGTCTAAGAATAGTTTATTTCTGGCAATGTTGTCGGAATGAGTGTTAAGAAAACTTTGCCGCCCGCCAAGCGTGGTAATGGATTTCTGCACTTCCGAAAATATGCTGTCGACGGCGTCGAGACTGCTCGAGGCGGACGAGCTGTTAACGGACCCCACAGCAAGGTCGGAGATGAAAGCGCTTAATTCTGTCAGCGTATTAGCGCCACTGCCAATCATCGCCTGCGCCGTGACGTTAGTTTCTATGCGAATGCCTCTACCTACGAGAGTTTCTCGTGTACTACTGTTTCCTTGCACTACATATTCGTTAGGGTTAGTACCAGCGACTATCGCAGGTTGATCACTATACGTGCCGGAAAACAGGTAGCTACCTGATCCATCACGAGCATTGAATTGTGTGATCAAAGAATCTCTTAGGTTCTCAAGTTCGATTGAAATACCTTTGAGATCATCCGGTGACCGAGTGCCGTTGTTGGCGAAGAGGACTAAGTCCTTTATGCGAAGTAGCGTATCATTGGTACTCGATAGGAATTGCTCTGACTGCGCAAGTGCGGTTTTGGCAGTCTCGATATTACTTTGATATTGAGTCAATTCTTCTTGCTCGCTACGGATACTCTCAAGCTTTAGCGATGCCGAGGGGTCATCACTAATTTTAGTGAGTCGCTTTCCGGTTGAGATTTGCTGCATTACCTTCGCCAATTCAGTATTCGACGTCTGAAGACTCTGCTGCATTAAGGTTCGAACTTGGCTATCTGCTACACGCATGGTTACCTCAGATTATTAAACAAGTCTTCCATTAGCTCGTTGACTATATTGAGGACTTTGAGATTGGCCTGATAGGCTTGGCTGTACTCCATCAATTTTGTTGCTTCCTCGTCACTATTTACACCACTCAATCCTTCTCGGTTACTCTTAGCTTGAGCGTGAAGGATGGAGTAAGTGTCGGATTCTCGTTGTGATTGACGAGTTAAAATGCCGACATTAGCGAGGAGTGATTCGTAAGCTTCATTTAAGGTGACATTGCCCAATCCAGCTATCGTGTACGAACTCTCTTTGATTAGGTTCAAAGCAAGCAGATTAGAGGAGTCTCCTGGGGTCATTTGATCGATGGTAAGCGGGTTGCCGTCGTCCACGGAGGCAGAGAAGGCGAGTAAATCGGGTTCGATTGATTCGTTAACGCCAATGGAGCCTGCCGGATCTGAAGGATTCGCAATCACGAATAGAGCGCTAACAGCGCTGCCAAAGTTACCAACTAGGTCCTGACCCAGTGCAAGTTGGCTGTTGACCTCATCGTGCAGCGTTGTTGCCATGGCATTAACTATATTTTCATAATCGCCCACAGCCGACTCGTGGAAGTCGGCTAAGGCGCCCAAACCGCCGCCATATTGATGCGTGACTGAAACCTGCGATCCCGGTGTTTGTACCGACAATTGAATGCGATCGGCGTTGGATGGATCAATATTCGCCGATAGGGAAGAGAAGCTAGAACCGACGATTAAAGGAAGACCTCTAGCGAAGGCAATTTCAAGCCGATTCTCACTACTGTAGTTCACCTCAATATCAATCAGTGCGGCAACATCTTCAACTAGCCGATTACGTTGATCAAGCAATACTGAAGAATTGCCGCCTGATCGTTCGGTGATGACTACCTTGTCGTTAATATCGGAGATCCCTGAGATCAGCGAATTTACATTTGCGACTTTATCTTGATACTGATCATAAATAGATGTCTGGAAATTGTTGAGTGTGCTTGAAACATTGTTAAATTGCAGCGTTAACGCTCGAGCTTCCTCGATGATTTGCTGCCGGAGCGGCGAAGACTCAGGCTGGGTAGTCGCCTCGCTAAGTGCCGAGAAAAAAGAATCTAAATTTGAGGATATGGAGGCGCCATCGCGACCAAAGAGTTCTTCTATTCGTTCGTAAGCATCTAAGCGCTCATTGGCATTGGCCTCTAAACTAGTGGCTTTCCAAAGTTGACTGTCATTGAAGTTGCTAGCAAATCTCTGGATGTCGGTGACTTCTACACCCCGTCCCGCGCTTAGCCCAGCCTGCGTGCCTGGGCCAATCGAGTTAACGGAAACACGCTGCCGTGTGTAGCCTTCCGTCGTAGCATTCGCCACGTTTTGAGCGGTGGTGTCCAAACCGGCCTTCGCAACCATTAATCCAGACAGTGCGGTTTGCGCAGCATGAATGCTCATAGTGATGAGGTATCAATGGGTTTTTTCAGGGATGAAACCGTCATCGCGCTGGCTTCAGATCGCATCTCTCTGAGCGCTGCTGCGGCTTCGCCCGCTTTTTCGGGGTCGAGCTGTCGCTCAATCATGGCAGCGATGCCAACTTGCCCTTGGCCGGCGAGAGACTGTGCGACGGTCTGATCATGCATGTCACGGAATGCCCCCTGTTTGTTGGACGATAGGGGGCTATCTTCAGGTGCCAGTACATCACTTGCTGATCGCATCTGCTTCAATACGGTCTGTAAAAATAAGGCTTCAAAGTCTTTCGCTGCATCGCTTAAACCGCTATTTGGTTTGTTTGCATCAGCGACTGTTGGAGCAGACGGTGATTGAATACTGTTTTGATTCGGATCAATCATAGCGATTCCTTAAATAACAATGAGTTCGGCGTCAATCGCTCCAACCGCTTGGAGTGAGTGAAGTATAGTCATAAGATCATCGGGCGATGCACCTAATCCATTCAAGGCATCAACAACCTCGCTAAGACTCGTACTGCTACCAACAATATTGAGCGTCCCATCGGGCTGAGATACTTCAACGATGGAATCGGTTGTTGTGACGGTATCGCCCTGCCCGAATTCGTTCGGCTGACTAACATTTTGAGTTTCTGTAATCCTAACTGACAGGTTGCCATGACTCACAGCGGCCTCTCGAACCATCACGTTCTGGCTAATTACTACGGTTCCGGTCCGTGAGTTAAAAATAATTCGTGCCGGCTGGGCCACTGAGTCAATGGATATCTGAGATAGTAATGCAATATATCCAGTTCGCTGAGACGCCTCGCTGGGAGCACTGACTTCAATACGACTATCGTTCAACGGGCGCGCAGTGTCGGCGCCAAAAGTCTCATTGATTTTTCGAGCAACCTGAGTGGCCATAGCGAAACTTGGCCTTCTCAGATGCATTACCAGCGGTTGCTGCAGTGCAGCTTGGTTGACACTGACCTCTCGTTCTACGATGGCGCCACTAGGGATACTGCCTCCCGTTGGCGTGTTGACCGTAACCGACGATCCATTTGATCCATTTGCTGATAGCCCTGCTACGACTACTGGCCCTTGAGCCAAGGCATAGGTCATTCCGTCGGCACCGACTAATGGTGTCATGAGTAAGGTTCCACCGCGAAGAGATTCAGCGTCACCAAGCGAAGAAACCACCACGTCGATGGTCTGACCAACACCCGTGGATACGCCCATTCGTGCGGTAATCATTACCGCTGCGACATTCTTAGTCTTCACTCTTCCGTTGCCGTCTAACTGAATGCCGAATTGCTCGAGCATATTGCCCACCGAGCGACCCGTGAACTCAACCTGGTTTCGATCACCCGTACCATCTAAGCCAACGACAAGCCCATAGCCAACGAGTTGATTATCTCTTACGCCTTGAATATCGACTAAGGTCTCGAGAGGTCTACTACCCATAGCAAAAGCACCGGAGCTTAATAGTGCGAGTAGCATGATTAGGAATATCCGAGTCATGAGAGTTCTCCTAAAGTGGGAACCAAGGTGAATTAATAAGCTGCGATAACCAGCCCGCTTCGTTTGAGTCGGCGAGTTCACCTGTTCCCGCATAACTAATCCGAGCGTCAGCTAAGCGATTCGACAAGACTCGGTTCTCGCTATCAATATCCTCACTGCGAATGAATCCCGTTACACGAATAAATTCATCACCTTGATTCAATGACAGCCATTTTTCGCCACGAACTTCGAGCACGCCATTGGGCAGTACACGATGAACCATCACCGAGATAATCCCGCTCATAGTGTTAGCCTGTGAGCTGGTAGCGCCGCCATCAAAGGATCGGTCGCCCTGAATGCTCGCGTTAAATTCTGAGGTGTTAAGACTGCCGATCGTAGGTGTAGGAATCTCAACTTCGCTGCGCTTGGAGAAGCCAGTGTTGGCTGATTTTTCACCTTGCGTAGTTTCGTCTAGCACGATCATTAGAATATCGCCTACTTGGTAAGCTCTTCGGTCAGTAAAGAGCGTCACCGATTGACCACCACGGAATAGACTGCCGTTAGTTTCATGCACTGAATAGTTCTCAGCCATTGGAGGTTGGTACAGTTCGTCACCTGGCGAAGGTGGAATAATGGTTGGGTGGGAGACGCAACCAATCAAGAACATTAGGCTTCCTAGAGTAAAAGTTAGGCGCAAGTACATTTCAATCACCTCAGATAGTTTGTGAAACGTACTGCAGCATTTCATCGGCTGCAGAGACGACCTTAGCATTCATTTCATAGGCTCGTTGAGTGGTGATCATGTCCACCATCTCTTCTACTACCTTGACGTTTGAGCCCTCAAGAGCCCCCTGTCTTAGTGTGCCGGCTCCTTCGGTGCTCGGAGTGACTTCAAAGGGTTCACCACTGGCATCGGTAGAGCGAAACAGATTGCCACCAAGGGCTTCAAGACCAGCAGGGTTAAGAAAACGAGCCAAGCTAATCTGTCCAATTTGCTGGCTCCGGGAATCGCCAGCCAATTGCACCGAGACGATGCCATCGGAACTAAAGGAAATACTCGTCGTTTCTTGAGGGATGCCAATATTCGGTACCATTGGGAAGCCTTCGGTATTAACGATGAGGCCTTCAGCATTGACATGAAATTGGCCATTCCGAGAATACTGAATATCGCCATCGCTATTCTCAATTTGAAAGAAACCATCACCCATGATGGCCAAGTCCAAATCTTGACCGGTGTTGATGACCGATCCCTGCGTGAAGACCTTTTGGGTACCAACGACCCTAACCCCTGAGCCTACTTGAACGCCGGTAGGCAAAGAGTTGGTTGCATCAACTAGGGCGCCAGGCTGGCGCTGGATGTCATAAAAAAGATCTTCGAATACGACTCGGTCACGTTTAAAACCTACGGTATTAACGTTGGCAAGGTTGTTTGAGATTGCAGCCATTTTGGTATCCTGAGCTGCCATTCCCGTTTTACTTACCCACAGTGCATTATTCATAATTCGCTCCTAGCGACTTGCAATCAGTTTGTTGCCGTTCTTAGCAAGTTCATCTGCGGCTCGCATCATCTTGAGCTGCATTTCGAAATTTCGTGTCAGACTCATGACGTCCACCAGTTCAGTGACAGGAGATACGTTCGACTCCTCAACAAACCCAGACACCACCATTACGGTTGGATCTACTGGGATTTCTCCTCCATTTCGGGCCTCAATAAGGCCATATATATCCTTGGTCAGCTCGCCGGCCGGTGGATTGACCATCTTCAATTGGTCTATTTCGATGATTCCGTCGCCGACCTGAGGTGTAATAGAGATTAAGCCGTTCTCACTCAACTCAAATGATCGGTAAGGGGGGATTTGAATATCACCGTCGAACCCTTGTACTCTAAGACCGCTGAGCATTAGGTAGCCCTGATTATCTAATTCAAAGCTGCCGTTGCGAGTGTGAGCAAGCGTTCCATCTGGACGTTTAAGCGTGAACATCCCTTCACCTTGAATGCCAAAATCGAGATCCCGACCGGTTGTTGTCAGCGACGCAGGGTTGAGATTGATTCCACTGGGCAGGGTGCTTACCAGAGTACGACCCTGGAAGCCCGAACCGCCAATTGAGAACGAGCGGGCTCTTTCCATCTGAGAGCGAAAACCTGCCGTATCAACATTACCAAGGTTGTCAGCTCGAACGGCCTGAGCATCCAACACTCGGCTTGCCCCTGAGGCTGCGGTATAGAGTAAACCATCCATAACTTAGCCCTCGATTACAGGTTCTGGAACAGGGTTTGACTTAGCTGGTTCAGCGTTGAGAGCGTTTGAGCGTTGGCCTGGTAGTTCCGCTGTGCCGAAATCAGACTGACTAGTTCGCCCGTCAGGTTTACGTTGGATGACTCTAAAGTCCCCGACTCGATTTTTCCGAAGGAACCGGAGCTAGGCTGTCCAAAGACAGGATCTCCTGAGGCGAGTGTCTCACTCCATGCGGTACCATTTACCTGACGCAGACCATCTAAATTGGTGAAGTTGGCCAAGGCAATCATTCCCTGCTCGCGAAGCAAACCATTTGAGTAGTTGGCAGATACTAGGCCTTCATTATCAACTGTAACACCGATGAGTTCACCGGAGGCGTAGCCATCGGTCTGGTTCCGAACGACAGAGAATTCGCTACCTAACTGACCCGTCGCGCGGTAACTAACATCGATATCCAAGTTGTTTGCCCCATTTGCTAAAACATAGTTGAAGTTAGTAGTGGGGTCGGGTTGGGTAGGGTTGCCAGCAGCATCAAACATTAGGTTGCCGTCAATTGAGTTGAGTTGGCCATCACTATTGAATTGCAAAATGGCTCCGTTCGCCCCAGTGGTGGGTGAAATTTCGCCATCGACACTGTAATGAACTTGCCATTCATTGGTATTGGTCTTGAGGAAATACTGGGTCAGGGTATGTTCATTACCTAGAGAATCAAACAGCTGAGTTGAGTAGGATGAATGATAGGTTGCCGGGTCCGTTTGGTCGAAATCGTTAGCGACTAAAGGGCTCATTCTAGAGTCAAAATTAGCTTGAAACTCAACCAGCGATGTTTCCTGGGCTACCAAACCTTCACTTCGAATAGTCAGTTCGGATAGCGAACCGAATTCCACGCCGCCGTTCGCATCCAAACCAAATCCCATGACGGAGTTACCTTGAGCGTCCACAAGTTGGTTATTGGCGTTGAGGTTAAAACTGCCGTTGCGTGAATACATCGATTGTCCCTGCCCATCTTTGAGAATGAACAGACCGTCGCCGCTAATTGCTAAGTCTAATTCTTTACCTGTACCAGACATTGAACCAGGTTGACTAAAATTCTGAGAAACGGCAGCAACCTCTACCCCATTAGGTTGAGCTCCCGAGTAAATGGACGAGAACTGAGTGGTCGCGGCGCGATAGCCAGTGGTTGAGACATTGGCAATGTTATTACTAATGTTCGAGATCTGTTTGTCAATCGAGGTTAGACCGCTCAAAGTGATTTGATAGCTCATAATTTATTCCTTCCTTAGATTCCAAATTGAATAAGTTGATACATTGGGACTTCGCCAACGCCATCGACTCGAATACGAGGTTCGCCGCCAGTGGGTGAAAGTTGAACCGATGATACCTGCCCCTTAACGTTGAAACGCATGTCCTGGCGCTCAGGAAATTCCACCATCACTTTACCCGAGAGGCCGAGACTATTAGCTTCGAGGGGGAAGTTAGCGACGCCGTTTCGCATATCTAGAAATGCTTCCTTGGTGTTGCCGTACTGATCGCTAAACACGGCCGTCACCGGAAGCGGTGTTCTGGGGCCGGTGACCGAAACGTCGATAGCAGAATCGTCTAGCTGAAACTGGTTAGTGTTAACAACTACCTGCTTACCCACCAGGTCAGAGACTGCTAATGACTGGAGATTGCCCAGCGTCGCCGTATTACTTTGCATCAATCTATTCAGTGTCTCCGCAGAATCAACTTGGGTGAACTCTGCCAGTTGAGATACATATTCAGCACCATCCATGGGCTCTAACGGGTTTTGATTTTGCAACTGAGCGACCATTAAAGTAAGAAACTCATTCTTAAGGCTATCTCCTGAATTACTGGGAGAAGGTGCCGCAGAGCTCGTTGCAGGTTGATTGATATCAATGGCTGAAAAGGAGGCAAGACTCATAGTTATTTCCCTAAGCTAAGTAAGCTTTGTTGCATCATTTTGACGTTGCTCATAATTTCTACGCCCATTTCATAGCTCCGAGTCGCGGACATCATATCGGCCATTTCGGATACCACTTCGATGGGGCTGTAATAGACAAATCCCTGTTCATCAGCGTTAGGGTTGCCAGGCTCGTATCTTTTTTCTGGGGGAGTTTCCATCTCTACGACATCCACAATGGCTACTTGCGCTGAGGAGGAAGGTTGGCTAGATGCATTATCGTAGACAGCCGCAAAAACGGGCCGAAGGCCTCGATAAACACTATTTGGATCGGCAGACATTGAGTCGGCATTAGCCATATTCGACGCGGTGGTGTTGAGTCGAATTGTTTGTGCAACCAGCGATGATCCCGCTATGTCAAAGACGTTTTGAAGTGACATAATTAACCTGCCTCGAGTACTTTCTTGATGCCGCTGAGTTTCATATTGAAAAACGTGAGTGACATTTGGAAATCCATTTGATTCTCTGCAAACTTAGCTTGCTCTACACCCAGCTCCACCGTGTTTCCGTCACGAGAGTTCTGCTGAGGAATACGATAGCGATATTCCTGTTCAATCCGCTGCTGCAAAGAGATGTCCCGGTTAGTCGCTGAAAACACATCCTTAAATTCTACGTCCTTTGCGAGATAGCCAGGAGTATTCACGTTGGCCAAGTTGCTGGCTAATACTTCGGTTCGAGCTACTCGAAAACGAAGGGTCTGTTCATTAAAAGCAAAAGCTTGATCAATATTCATGCAAGAACTCCACGTATTCTTAAGTGGAGCAAAAGCAAAAGCTATGCCAACAATGTGAAAACCCCTATTTTGTTAGCGATTAGTGATTATGAGTGTGCGTAGGAATACGAATGTCGGCAGAATTTTTCCGCCTTTAACGGAAGTAGGAAGAAGGAAGTAGGAAGTAGGAAGTAGGAAGTAGGAAGTAGGAAGTAGGAAGGAAGGCCGATCGGCCTTCCTCGAGGTTTGTGGCTTAGTAGACTGCTACCAACTCGTTGTTGTTAGCCTTACGCGCTGCTTTCGCGGCATTCTTAATGGTTCGCATTTCATTCACCAGCTCCAAAGCCGTTTTCTCGCAGGGCGCCAGCTCAGCATCGCTTTCAGCTAGTGGCGAAACGCGTTGACCCCAACGAATAAGGTGTGAGCTCCATGTTAATCCTGCACCGAAAGCAGGCTGAAGTACCAGGTCTCCAGGGTTGACTCGACCTTCTTCAACGGCCTCAATCAATGCAATGGGAGCGGTAGCAGCCGACATATTGCCGTAGCGTTCAATATTGACGAAGACTTTGTCGGCGTCGACGCCTAACTTTTTACCCACGGCTTCAATAATACGGACGTTTGCCTGATGGGGAACAACGAGGTTGATATCCTCAACGCCACAGCCCGCCTTTGCTAGTGTTTCTTTACTGGCTTTGTTCATGCCAGCCACTGCACGCTTAAAGATATCTTGGCCTTCGAAATTCCACTGAACATCGCCTAGCATAATGTTTTGGTTGGTATACTGACCGCCATATCCCAGCACTTTCAGGATGTCACGATGTTCTCCATAACAGCCTAGAGTTTCAGAGATGACACCTTCTTTTTCGTCGGATGCTTCCAGTACCATGGCCGCACAGCCGTCGCCGAACAGTACTGCAACATTGCGGTTCTCCCAATCCATCAGCTTACTGACGACTTCTCCGCCAATGACCAGTACACGCTTAAACACGCCAGATCTAATCATCGCAGTGCCGGTGGTTAGACCGTACATAAAGCTAGTGCAAGCTGTGTTCAAGTCCATACAGGCGGCTCGTGAGGCACCGAGGCGTTTTTGCACGTAGGAAGCCGTATTAGGAGCAAACTCTGAAAAGCTCGTAGAGCCAAATAGAATCATATCGATATCATCTGCTTCTAGGCCAGCGCAAGCGATCGCTCTAGCCGCGGCGACATAGCCCAGTTCACAGAGATCGACATGAGAAATTCGGCGTTCTTTCATGCCTGTTCGTGAGTAGATCCACTCGTCATTAGTATCGAGAAATGTTGCGAGATCGTTGTTATCAAGCACCGCAGGAGGAAGGCATTTCCCCCAGCCGGAAATGGTAGCGTAGGTCATAATTCATCACACCACAGTAGGTAAATTTCGGAGAGTTTAACATACTCTATCCACACCACACGCTAATTGTTATACAAGTCGAAGTTCACGCCAGTAGTTGCAGCGTTCTTGAATAATTTCTGCCGCGGCAGCCTCTCTCGGTGAGTGCCCCCACACGGGGCCGGGCCACGCCGGGTCATCAACTCGACGACCAACAATGTGAAAGTGAAACTGAGCAACGACATTACCGAGGTAGCCAGCGTTGACCTTGTCGCAGTGACGTTGCCCCAGTAGCTTCTCGCTAGCACTATTACAGATTTGTATTAGCTGCTGTTGATAAAGGCTTGGCAGCTCGAAAAGCTCAGTGGCCTCGCTAACTTTAGGCACAAGAATTAACCATTCATAGCGGTGATCGTTCAGTAAGCGAAGTTGAAATGTATTGGAATCCGCAATCAGTACGCTGTCATTCGCCAATCTGCTGTCTAGCTCCCAGCTCATTTTTGCTTCTCCAGCATTGGCTTAAGGAATACGCCAGTATGAGATTTGACAATCTCTGCAACCTCTTCGGGCGTGCCGGTAGCGACAATTTGACCGCCGCCAGAGCCCCCTTCAGGGCCAATATCCACAATATAATCTGCGGTCTTGATGACGTCTAAATTGTGCTCGATGACTACAATCGTGTTTCCGTGGTCACGGAGGCGGTGTAGTACGTGTAAAAGCTGCTTAATATCGTGAAAGTGCAGGCCGGTAGTGGGCTCATCAAGAATATACAGTGTTTGGCCTGTATCGCGCCGTGATAGTTCCTTCGCCAATTTAACACGCTGAGCTTCGCCGCCCGAGAGCGTGGTGGCGGCTTGCCCTAAACGGATGTAGGTAAGACCAACGTCAATTAGCGTCTGAAGACGATTGCGAATTGATGGTACGGCGTCAAAGAACTCCAGTGCATCATCAATACTCATCTCTAGCACGTCATGAATATTCTTGCCCTTATAGAGAATCTCTAGCGTCTCACGGTTATAACGTTTCCCTGTGCAGATATCACAGGGCACATAGACATCTGGTAGGAAGTGCATCTCTACTTTGGTAACGCCATCTCCCTGACAAGCTTCACAACGTCCACCCTTAACGTTAAAGGAGAAACGACCTGGCTTGTATCCTCGAGATCGGGCCTCCTGCGTGCCTGCGAATAATTCACGAATAGGTGTGAACATTCCAGTATAGGTAGCGGGGTTGGAGCGGGGGGTTCTGCCGATTGGACTCTGGTTAATATCGATGCATTTATCGAAATGATCAAGGCCTTCAACTGCTTCATACTCATCAGCCTTTAGCGTGGTAGCACGGTTTAGTGCTGTCGCCGCAAGCGGGTATAAAGTACGGTTGATTAGCGTTGATTTACCTGAGCCGGAAACACCGGTCACACAGGTGAATACCCCCACGGGAAGCTTGAGGGTAACGTCTTGAAGGTTGTTGCCCTGGCAGCCGCTTAGCGTCAAGAATTGGTTGTTCTTGGCGACGTTACGGACGGCTGGTATGGATATTTTTTCCTGTCCCGATAGGTATTTCGCCGTAAGTGATCGCTCACTACGAAGAATTTGTTCATAGGTTCCTTCGGCGACAATCTCGCCGCCATTTACGCCTGCCCCTGGGCCGATATCGACAACATAGTCGGCAAGGCGAATAGCATCTTCATCGTGTTCCACAACAATCACGGTATTTCCCAAGTCGCGAAGGCGTGTCAGGGTATTTAGGAGGCGTTCATTATCGCGTTGATGGAGTCCGATACTGGGTTCGTCGAGAATGTACATCACGCCAACTAGGCCGGCACCAATTTGTGACGCCAGGCGAATGCGCTGAGCTTCACCGCCGGATAAGGTATCAGCAGACCGGTTGAGACTAAGATAATTGAGCCCCACGTCATTCAAGAAACGGAAGCGATCCTTAAGTTCCTTGAGGATTTTATCTGCGATTTCGGCTTTAGCGCCCTGAAAGCTAAGCTGCTCGAAGTACTCGTAGCTGCGGCCCACGGACATGTTGGTAATTTCGGAAATCGTCTTTTCGTCAACAAATACGTGACGGGCTGCGCGGCAGAGTCGGGAGCCACTGCAGTCTGGGCAACTTTGCTGGCTGTGATATTTGGCCATCTCCTCACGGACCGAGTTAGACTCGGTTTCGTGGTAGCGACGAGACATATTGGGAATAACCCCTTCAAAGCGATGACGACGACGGTGGACGTCACCGCGGTCGTTTACATAGGAGAAATCAATTTCTTCTTTTGAGCCCTGAAGAATTAAATTACGCTGCGCATCCGATAGCTTCTTCCACGGCGTTTCCACATCGAAGCTAAGGTGCTCGGCGAGCGACGTGAGCAGATGGAAGTAATAGACATTACGACGGTCCCAGCCGCGAATCGCTCCCTCTGCCAAGGATAATTCTTCATCCTGGATGACAAGATCTGGATCAATATACTGACGAATTCCTAAACCATCGCAGCTTGGACAGGCTCCAGCTGGGTTGTTGAATGAAAATAGCCGTGGTTCAAGTTCCTTCAGGCTATAGTCACAAATCGGACAGGCATATTTGGCACTTAACAGAATCTCTTCGTGCTCTCCATCTATCCATGCAATGGTTGCTAAGCCCTCAGCAAGTTCTAGCGCCGTTTCAAAGCTTTCGGCGAGGCGAAGCTGAATGTCATCTCTGACCTTGAGGCGATCCACGACCACATCAATGGTATGTTTCTTTTTCTTGTCGAGTTCAGGTAGGTCATCAAGATCAGTGATGATTCCGTCAATTCGGACGCGAATAAAACCTTGAGCCCGCAGCTTTTCGAACAGATGGATGTGTTCACCCTTTCGTTCGCGAACCACCGGAGCCAGTAACATGATTTTACTGCCTTCCTCCAGCGCCAGGACCGTATCAACCATTTCGGATACGGTTCGCGCGGTGAGTGGCTCGTCGTGATCGGGGCAGCGGGGCTCGCCGACACGAGCATAGAGGAGGCGAAGATAATCGTAAATCTCGGTAATGGTCCCCACCGTGGAGCGAGGATTATGCGAGGTCGACTTCTGCTCAATGGAAATAGCAGGGGACAGGCCCTCGATATGATCCATGTCCGGCTTTTCCATCATCGATAGGAACTGACGTGCATAGGTTGAAAGCGATTCTACATAGCGACGCTGCCCCTCTGCGTAGAGGGTGTCGAAGGCCAAGCTACTTTTGCCCGAACCGGAAAGCCCGGTAATAACAATCAATTTATCGCGAGGAAGATCCAGGTCGATATTCTTTAAATTGTGGGTGCGAGCGCCACGGAGAGAAATTTTATCCATCAGACTACCTATTTATGCCATCCGTTCAGTATACTGCGGTATTGAATTAATGGGGTAGTGAGTTTTACCTGTATCACCCCAAAAGACCGTATACGAACAACAAGGCGAATATGTCTCAGGCGCTCATCGGATTATCTGCAGTTTATATGGTACGAATGCTCGGCCTCTTCATGGTGCTACCTGTGTTGAGCTTAGCTTTGGATGCCTATCCCGATGCGAGTGCACAATCGATTGGTTGGGCGCTGGGCATTTACGGTGCCTCTCAGGGCATCTTGCAGTTACCCTTGGCGGCTTGGTCGGATCGTATTGGTCGTAAGCCAATCATTATTAGCGGGTTACTGATTTTTATTCTCGGTAGCGTGATAGCTGGATTTAGCGATTCCGTCTGGGGGATTATCCTTGGTCGGGCTTTGCAGGGTGCGGGTGCGATTGCGGCAACCGTGATGGCGCTGCTAGCAGATTTAACCCCTGAGGATAAGCGAGCCCGAGCCATGGCCTCCATTGGTGCCAGTATTGGTGTCGCCTTTGCCTTGGCGATGGTGTTGGGGCCGTGGATCTATCATCTAGTGGGATTGTCGGGACTCTTCTATGCGGGTGCGCTGCTGGCAGTTGTAGCGATATTACTTGTGGTGCTCGTTGTGCCGTCACCGCCAGAACGCCTCCTTCACAATGATGTGAAGGCTGCTGGAATTCGTGAGGTACTCACCGGTGCCGAGTTGTTGCGAGCTGCACTGGGTGTGTTCGTATTGCATGGCGCCCTGATGGCGATATTTTTAGTGGTACCAACGGTCCTGGCGAATTATGACTTAGTAACGCAATCTCAGTTGAGTTGGTTCTACTTGCTCATTATCGGGACAAGTTTCGTCGCCATGCTTCCGCTTATTATCTTAGCAGAGGTAAAAAGGCGGATGCGCGCGGCGTTACGGGTAGCTGTGCTGGTGCTGCTAGCCGCTACCGCCGTGCTTTTCACCTCGGCCTCTATTGAGTGGCTGGTACTTGGGCTCTGGCTGTTTTTTGTGGGCTTTAATCTCTCTGAGGCGCTACTCCCTAGCTTAGTCAGTAAGATTGCGCCGGCAGGGCGTCGCGGGGCGGCAATGGGCGTATTTTCAACGGCTCAGTTCACCGGCGCATTCTTTGGCGCTGTGACTGCTGGTTCCGCAGTAGCGAAGTTCGGTCCGCAGGCGGCCTATGCAGTCGCCTTTGGTGGTATGGCTCTGTGGGGTTTGTGCATTAGTTTTATGGCGCCAGTGCGTTACCTCACGAATGTGTCCTGGCCGGTGACCGCTGATACCCCGGCTGATGAGCTCGCCTTGCTTGCTGAAATCAGCGGCGTAGAGAGCGTTCGCTTCGATGCGGTGAGTCAGCGCGTTTATCTTAAGGTTGATCATCCTCGCTTCAATGCTGAGGAGGTCGATCAGCGGTTACGTCCGACGGAGCATATCCGTTCGTCCGTCAATTGAACCGTCGCGAAATTCCGCTCGATTAGGTGATGCATCTAGTCGCTGACTTCGGTATTCTAGACAACTAAACAACAAATAAAATGGCAGGTGGACACAATGGCCCGTGGTATTAATAAAGTGATCTTGGTAGGTAATTTAGGGAACGACCCTGAAAGTCGTTATACCCAGGCTGGCGCGGCCATTACCAATATCACCGTCGCAACATCAGAGAGTTGGAAAGACAAGAACACCGGTCAGGCGCAGGAGCGCACCGAGTGGCACCGCGTTGTCTTTTTCAACAAACTAGCTGAAATTGCTGGTCAATATCTAAAGAAAGGTAGCAAAGTCTACATCGAAGGGTCATTGCGTACCCGTAAGTGGCAAGATCAGCAGGGTCAAGATCGTTACACTACCGAAATTGTGGCGAACGAAATGCAAATGCTCGATAGCCGTGGTGCAGGAACTTCTTCCAATATGGGCTCCGTGAATGCCTCTGCGCCGGGTGCTTATGCTGATCCATATACATCGGCGCCTTCAGCACCAGCTCAGAATGCGTACCAGCAGCCAGCGCCTCAGCAGTCTGCGCCGCAACAGTCCGCGCCGCAACAGCAGGGCTACCAACAACCCGCTCAGCAACAGGCACCTCAGAATGCACCGCAGACTCAGCATGCCGCAGCGCCTCAGCAGCAACCCGCTCAGCGTCAAGCGCAGCCGGCGCCAAGCTTTGATTCATTCGACGACGATATTCCGTTTTAATTCGGCCTTTGAAGCAAATAACAAAAAGAGCGCCTAGGCGTTCTTTTTGTTTACGGCTGCGAAACTTAATAGCGTGATGCAAACCTCAGCCAAGTTGGCGAGCACAGTTAAATCTCATATACTTCGCAAAATACTTGAGAGTTAGTCCATGTCCGATCGAATCTATATCGTCAACCCGCCTCCGGAAGCACGCGAAGAGCTCCTGACTGCTATCCGTGCGCTACTTCCCCGTATTGAGTGTGTTGAGGTAGAGCATCCGGTTAACGTATTGGATGGTGCTCAGTTGGTGATTAGCTTTGTTACTCAAGTTGAAGATTTTTTGGCGCTCTGCCGGCAAGCGGACCTGCAAAACGTTGGTGTTATTCAGGCAAGATTACAGTCTTTTAGTCTGAGTAACGATGAATTCGATGACGTCTGGGAATCTCCATTACTCGACGATTCGGCACGGGTCATGCTGTTGGACTTTCCCATGTTAGCCGTTCGTCTATTTCCCGATGTGATGCGTGAAATTGAACTGGCTGGCACACGTGAGCTGGATGATAGTTCATTCTTCAATATTGTTACCGTACCGGATTTATCTCGGGTCTGTGCGTCAGTGATCGCGCAGTTGTTATCGGGCGGCGAGAATTGGGGGCGATACACCTATGCTTCCGGCGGTAAGGTCACTTGGCATCGTTTGACTGCCTATTTGTGTGATGATAAGTGCGAGAAGACAACCGATCAGCTTGTTGCTGGTGCAGGGCTCGGCGTGGATAGAACGCTGGATGGAACAGCCTTGAAGTTTGCCTTTGGAATAAAGCCGAAGCCATGGCGAGTCGGTTTGTTGGATCGCTGGCGGGCGTTTTTAGGCTAGGTAGCAGTTAGCGTTAACACGTTATTAGCTTTCATCGTGTCAAAAGACATCAGTCCAACAAGATCATTGCGCGATTTACTTTCATCGTGTCCACAAACGCCACCTCAATAACGGCGCATTCGCAAAATCTCTCACTAACAAAAGATAGCCTCAACAAAAAAGCCCCCGTCCTATTGAATTCAATAGTTCGAGGGCTCTCTAGGCTTTCGATTTATCGCTAGCTAATTAAAGGCTTTTGAAAATCAATGTGGCGTTGGTGCCACCGAAGCCAAAGCTATTCGACATCACTGTCTTCAGCTCTTTCTCCTGGGTTTCTGTAACAATGTTCAGACCCTGTGCTTTGTCATCCAGCTTCTCGATGTTCGCCGAAGCGGCCACGAAACCTTTCTGCTGCATGATGATAGAGTAAATTGCTTCATGTACCCCAGCGGCACCCAATGAGTGACCAGAAAGCGATTTAGTTGAACCAATGAGTGGAGTGTTATCGCCAAATACTTCGCGTACCGCGCCTAATTCGGCAACGTCACCAACTGGTGTGCTAGTTCCATGTGCATTGATGTAATCAATCGGTTCGTCAATCGTAGCCATCGCCATACGCATACAACGTGCTGCGCCTTCGCCACTTGGCGCTACCATATCGTAGCCATCAGAGGTAGCACCGTAGCCTACGAGTTCAGCGTAAATTGTCGCGCCGCGAGCTATCGCGTGGTCATAGTCTTCCAACACAACACAACCGCCGCCGCCAGCAATAACGAAACCATCACGACCTTCGTCGTAGGCACGCGAAGCTTTGTCCGGCGTTTCGTTGTACTGAGTAGAGAGTGCACCCATGGCGTCGAATAGTGAAGACATAACCCAGTGCAGTTCTTCACCACCGCCAGCAAAAATAACATCCTGCTTACCCAACTGGATGAGCTCAGCGCCGTGACCAATACAGTGAGCGCTCGTAGCGCAGGCAGATGAGATCGAGTAGTTAACACCCTTGATCTTAAATGGCGTTGCCAAACAGGCTGAAGTAGTAGATCCCATCGTTTGCGTCACACGATATGGACCAACACGCTTAACACCACGCTTGCGAATGATGTCTGCCGCTTCAACTAGGTTGTGCGATGATGCGCCGCCCGAGCCCATGATGATGCCGGTGCGCTCGTTAGATACCTGTTCGTCGTTCAATCCCGAATCTTTAATTGCCTGGTCCATACTAATGAACGCATAAGCCGCTGCATCACCCATAAAGCGAAGTGCTTTACGATCAATGTGTTCTTTGAAGTCGATGTCAATGGAGCCGGCTACGTGCGAACGTAGGCCCACTTCTTTATATTCTTCCTGGAATGAAATACCAGATTTTCCGTTACGAAGGGAATCTTCAACATCGGCAAGATTGTTGCCGAGGCTAGATACAATGCCCATTCCCGTGATGACTACACGACGCATGGTGGATACTCCTTAAAAATTCTCAGTACTTTGAAACAGACCAACCTTGAGGTCCTTTGCATGATAGATTTCACGCCCATCAACCAAGACAACGCCATCGGCGATGCCCATAACCAAGCGGCGTTCAATAACGCGATTTAGGGTGATCTTATAAGTCACCTTCTTTGCGGTAGGTAAAATTTGCCCCGTGAATTTCACTTCGCCACAGCCTAACGCTCGACCTTTGCCCGGATTACCTTTCCATCCTAGGAAGAAGCCAACTAGCTGCCACATTGCGTCGAGGCCTAGACATCCCGGCATCACAGGGTCGCCAGGGAAATGGCAGTCAAAAAACCAAAGATCGGGAGTGATGTCGAGTTCAGCGATAAGCTCACCCACGCCGTTTTCGCCACCGGTAGCAGAGATGCTAGTAATGCGGTCAAGCATCAGCATATTAGGAGCTGGAAGTTGGGCGTTGCCTGGGCCAAATAGTTCGCCTTGACTACAGGAAATGAGTTCCTCGTAGGTGTAAGAGCTTTGCTGGGTCATAGTGCATCTCGTAAAAATTGCTGTGAAATGTCGCGAAATGTCATGAAAAATAGCGCGACTGTGCGGTCATTTTATTGGAATGCGTTTCTTAAGTCACTATCGACTATTCACAATTTGTGAATATTTTAGTGCCTGTAGTCGAATTGTGAAATTCAACTGAAGAAACGGAAATATTTCACCTAAGCGGTGCTAAACAGGTCTACGAATGGATGGTATAGTAGACGTAATACCAAAAATGACAAGAAAGTCGAATGGAGAAAATATGCAAATTAGCTGCTTTAAAGCCTACGATGTTCGTGGTCGCGTCCCGGATCAGCTTAATGATGACGTTGCCTATCGTATTGGACGCGCCTACGCTCAGTTCCTCTGCGCTAAGCGTGTTGCCGTAGGTTATGATATTCGTCTAACTAGTAAGACCTTATGCGATGCGCTTACCGAGGGGCTCACTGATGGTGGTGCAGACGTCATCAATATTGGCGAGTGTGGTACCGAACAGATCTATTTCGCAGCGAAAGAATTACCGGTCGATGGCGGCATTGTCGTGACGGCTAGTCACAACCCCATGGACTACAACGGGATGAAGTTTGTTCGCGAAGATGCGAAGCCAATTTCTGGAGATACCGGCTTGTTTGACATTCAAGCGTTGGCAGAAGAAGGCAACTTTCCAGAGGTAGTGCACAAGGGCAGTGTAAGTCGCTTCGATCATAGCGAAGCCTATATCAAGCATCTTATGACCTATCTAGATGTTACTCAGCTTAAACCACTTAAAGTCGTTGTGAATGCCGGTAATGGTGGCGCTGGAGCGGTCGTCGATTTGCTCGAGCCACATCTTCCGTTTGAGTTTATCAAGGTCCACCACGAAGCGAATGGCAACTTCCCCAATGGCGTGCCCAACCCACTTTTAGAGGAGAACCGTCAATCCACCATTGATGCTGTCGTGGCTAATAATGCCGATTTGGGCATTGCTTGGGATGGTGACTTTGACCGTTGTTTCTTCTTCGACTCCTCTGGTCGTTTTATCGAAGGGTACTACGTAGTAGGTTTGCTAGCTGAAGCGTTCCTATTGAAGCAGCCAGGTTCGAAAATTGTTCATGATCCGCGTCTGACTTGGAATACCATTGAAGTCGCGGAGCGTTATGATGGCAAGGCTATCATGAGTAAAACTGGACACGCTTTTATTAAAGAGTGCATGCGCCTCGAAGATGCTATTTACGGTGGCGAGATGAGTGCGCACCATTACTTCAGAGATTTTGCCTACTGTGATAGCGGCATGATACCTTGGCTATTGATTACAGCACTGATGTGTCAGCGTGATGTTAGTCTGGCTTCATTAGTAGATGAGTGCATGTTGGCGTTCCCCTGTAGTGGTGAAATCAATACCAAGCTCGACGATCCGGAAGCGGCGATTGCGCAGATCGAGGCGAAATATAGCCATTTAGCTACCTCAGTTGATCGTACCGATGGCTTGAGTATGAGCTTCGGGAGTGATTGGCGCTTCAATTTACGAATGTCTAATACTGAGCCCGTGCTCCGACTCAATGTAGAGTCGAAAGCAGATTCAGCGTTGATGGAAGCAAAGCGCGATGAGTTACTCGCAATAATAACCAGTGCGTAGGCACAATCATGTGGTATGAGGAGTGGAAATGAAAACGTTATTGACTAGCGTGTTGTTGGCCTTACTGGGTCTAACGAGTATTACTTCGGCGAACGCAGCGTCGCCAGAGACTATGACGTTAGCCGAGGCAGAAATGCAAAAGCAAGGTGAGGGTGTTCGCCGTAAGTTTATGGTCCCACTTTATGATATAGCGCTGTATACGGTCGAAGGGCAAGACAGGGAAACCCTGGTGAGCGAGACTGTGTCACCTATGGCGCTACGTATTGAGGTACGTTCTAGCCTAGTTAGCACGGCATTGTTTACCGAGGCGGTATTAGACGGTTTCAAAAAATACGAGCACTATGAGGAAGTGAAGCAAGTGGTCCAAGACTACTTGGCGCAGTTCGTTGAGGAGTTAGTAGAGGGCGATATTTATACCGTATTTAATGACCCAGCGCGCGGTGTGATGACCTATCGTAACGGCGAAGAATTTATTCTGGTAGAAAACCCTCTATTCAAAGAGGGTATGTTTGGTATTTGGCTAGGCGAGCGGCCGGTTAACCGCCGCCTAAAACGCAACTTACTTGGCGGCTGATAAATAGGCGCTAACGATGGCGGCATAGCCGTCATCAACCTGCGCGGTATCGCCCGATGTCAGCACGGTTTCCATCGTGCTGGCATGGACTTTTCCTAGTTCAACTCCCCACTGATCGAACGCGTTAATCTCCTGCCAGTAGCCACAGAAAAAGACCTTGTTCTCGTAGGCTGCAATGAGTGCTCCCAATGTATGAGGAGTTAGCGACTCCATGGTGATGATGCTGTGCGGGCGGTTGCCGAGAATTTCCTTATGCTGGGCGATAATATCGGCTTGCTCAGCTGCCATTCCGCGGGCGAGCAGCGCCTCTTTCGCTTCCGCAGCGCTTTGACCGTAACAAAATACCTGACTCTGGGCTAACGCGTTGGCGATGAGTTTGAGATGCTGCACTGGCTCGTTTGATGACGATAGCGGCAGAATGATCTCAGCGGCGATACCTTGGTTACCCTGATGAAGTAGCTGGTGGTAGGAGTGCTGGCCATTGCTGCCCTCAGTGCCCCAGACTACGCCGCCGGTAGGGTAATCTACTCGTTCGCCTTTGAGATTCACTGATTTACCAAGGCTTTCCATCTCGAGTTGCTGTAAATGTGCCGGAAGCAGGCGGAGGTCATGACAGTAGGGCAGCACTGCACGTGAGCTAGTGCCGTGAGCGTTAACATTCCAGAGTTCGAACAGCGCCAGTTGCGCAGGAAGGTTAGCCTCGAGTGGCGCGCGCTCGGCATGATCGTCCATGGCTAGAGCGCCACCCAAAATAGCTTCAAAAACACCGGCCTTGAAACCCATCATAAGTGGTAAGCCAATAGCAGACCATAGAGAAAAACGACCGCCAACCCAGTCCCACAGTGGGAATATGTTGCTTTCGCCAATGCCGAATTCAAGTGCCATCTTAACGTTAGAGCTTGCTGCTACCACGTGCTTCGAGACGTCGGTGACGCCATTGTCTACTAACCATTTACGGGCAGTATTGGCATTGTTAAGTGTCTCGGGGGTGGAGAAGCTTTTCGACGAGACCACAATGAGGGTGGTTTCAGGGTTGAGCGCAGCGAGCTTTTTCTCGATGTCAGCCGGGTCAATGTTCGCCACCCAATGGACGTTAATGGCGTCATGGCGATAGTGCAGCATTGCGCGGTAAATCATTCGTGGGCCCAGGTCTGAACCACCGATACCAATATTCACAACGTCGCGGATTGTCTTGCCGCTATAACCTTTCCATTCGCCCGATTGAACGGCTTGCGTCAGTGTTTGCATTTTGGCGAGTGAAGTACGGACCTCCTCGGCACGAGGGTCTGTGCTATTGAGGTTGCGAAGCAGGGTGTGCAGAACCGCACGTCCTTCGGTGAAGTTGATCTCCTCACCTTGGCGCATTGCTTTGAAAGCCTGGTTAAAGCCACTCTTGTTCGCCAAATCGGCGAGTTTCGAAAAGGTGTCTGAGGTCATTCTCTGGCGGCTAGTGTCGAGGGTGAGTTCGGCCGCTGAGGTCTTAAATTGGGTGAACCGTTGCGGGTCCTGGCAAAGCGTAGCAACGCACTCGTCGCCAGCATGCTCCGCAAGCTGCTGCAGTTGTTTTAAAAACATAGATATTTAGCCTTTATTACTAATTACTTCGTTCTAGCGATGCAGTAGTCGGCGATTTCTTCAAGTGCGGTACGATAGGCAGAGGCGGGTAGTGTGGACAGCGCACCTTTAGCCGTTTCGATTGCACGATAAGCTGCATCTCGAGTGTAGTTAAGCGAACCGGTCGCTTCCACTATTCGGATGATATCGTCGATCTGATCGGTATTTTTAGTCTGCAGGGCGGTGCGGATCGTCCCTGCATCTTCAGCTGACGCGTGTTTCATCGCATGAATTAATGGGAGTGTTGTTTTCCCTTCAGCTAAGTCGTCGCCAACATTCTTGCCCATGGTATCCACATTTCCAACATAATCAAGTAGGTCGTCAACAAGCTGGAAGGCAATGCCCAGTTGATCGCCGAAGGTGGCGAGCTGTTGGCGTTGCTCGGTAGTTGCAGAAGCCAGAATTGCTGCGCCCTCACAGGCGGCTTCGAATAGCTTGGCGGTCTTGGCGCGAATAACTTGGTAATAGTCACGCTCGCTCAGGCTGGCGTCACCAGCGTTGACGAGCTGAAGGACTTCACCCTCGGCCAGAACGTTGGTGGTCTCAGAGAGAATATCGAGGACATCGAGATTGCCAATCTTGACTAACAGTTGGAAGGCGCGCGAATAGACAAAGTCGCCAACTAATACTGAAGGGGCATTGCCCCACTTTGCATTGGCGGTATCACGACCGCGGCGAAGATTTGATTCGTCGACTACATCATCATGTAAAAGCGTGGCGGTATGGATAAATTCAACGGCGGTTGCCAATTGAAAAACAGAAGAATGCTCAAACCCCAGTGCTTTTGCGCTAATAAGGGAAAGCATCGGTCGTAGGCGTTTTCCCCCTGCCTGAACTAGGTACTCTCCTATATGTTCGACAAGAGCGACATTCGAGTTTAAATTCTCTAAAATGAGGGCGTCAACCTGCTTAAGGTCACTACTGGTAAGGTCTAGGAAAGACTGCATGGCTAGATAATGTTATCTCTGAGTTTTGAGTATGCTAGAAGTATGCAGCCAGAAGGTCAACTTCGCAAAATAAATAAGTCTAACAGGGGTTGCCCTATGGCAAAGTTTTTCGTAGAATGCCGCACCTTGTGAAATTCAGTGGTTCAGCCCCGTAACCACGGCGTCACAGTCCTAATAGCGGAGTTGGAGCAAAATATATGTACGCAGTAATTAAGAGCGGCGGTAAGCAATACCGTGTTCAGGAAGGCGAAGTAGTTCGTCTAGAAAAGATTGAAGTAGCAACTGGTGAATCAGTCGATTTCGACGAAGTTCTACTAGTAGCTAATGGCGAAGACGTTAAAGTCGGCGCGCCAGTCGTTGAAGGTGCTAAGGTAACAGCTGAAGTTGTTGGCCAATTGCGCGGTGACAAAGTGAAGATTGTTAAATTCCGTCGTCGTAAGCACTCTAAGAAGACACAAGGTCACCGTCAGTGGCACACTGATGTGAAGATCACTGGTATTCAAGCGTAAGCTTAAATAAGATTTTAGGAGTAAAGTAAAATGGCTCATAAAAAAGCTGGTGGTAGTACTCGTAACGGTCGCGATTCGGTCAGTAAGCGCCTTGGCGTTAAGCGTTTCGGCGGTCAAGAAGTACTAGCAGGTAATATTTTGGTTCGTCAGCGTGGTACTCGTTTCCACGCAGGTCCTGGTGTAGGCATGGGCAAAGACCACACATTGTTCGCGACAGAACACGGTGTTGTTAAGTTCGATGTTAAGGGCCCGCACAACCGTAAGTACGTAAGCATCGTTGCTGCATAAGTAACAGTGCCTACGAAAAAAGCCCTGTCTTCGGATGGGGCTTTTTTTGTTTATGGGTACATACTAAGTGAAAGCGTTCGATTTGTTATCGAGCTCAATGTTCAGATCAAAGAGGTTAGAAAATGAAATTTGTCGATGAAGCACCGATTCGCGTCGAGGCGGGTAAGGGTGGTAATGGCTGTCTCAGTTTTCGCCGAGAAAAGTATATCCCACGTGGCGGTCCCGATGGCGGTGACGGCGGTGATGGCGGCTCGGTATTCCTTGAGGGTGATGCCTCGCTGAACACACTTGTAGATTATCGCTTTACGCGTAACTTCCGTGCGGAAACCGGCCAAGGTGGTCAAGGTCGCAATATGACAGGTCGAAAGGGTGAGGATCTCATTCTGAAGGTGCCTGTTGGCACTTCGGCTATTGATATTGAAACTGATGAAATCTTGGCGGACATTACTGAAGCCGGCCAACAAGTCATGGTGGCTCGCGGGGGTTGGCACGGTTTAGGTAATACGCGCTTCAAATCTTCAGTGAATCAAGCGCCTCGTCAGACCTCTCCAGGTCAAGAGGGCGAATCTCGCGAGATCAAATTAGAACTTAAGGTGCTAGCGGACGTGGGCATGCTGGGTTTACCGAATGCCGGTAAGTCGACCTTCATTCGTTCGGTCTCTTCAGCTACGCCAAAGGTAGCCGACTACCCTTTTACCACCTTGGTGCCAAGTTTGGGTGTCGTGCGTTTGCAGCGCCACCGTAGCTTCGTGGTTGCGGACATTCCTGGCTTAATTGAAGGCGCTTCTGAAGGTGCTGGCCTAGGAATTCGCTTCCTTAAGCATTTGACTCGTAACCGAGTGCTTCTACACACTATTGATATGGCACCGTGGGATGATATTACTCCGGCTGAAGCGGCAACCTCCATTGTTCGTGAATTGGAAAAATTCTCGCCAACCTTGGTTCAGCGTGAGCGGTGGTTGGTGCTTAATAAATTGGATATGGTACCCGAAGAAGAACGCGAAGCGCGTTGTCAGTCTGTGATTGATGCATTGGGCTGGGAAGGTCCAGTTTATCGTGTTAGCGCCATCAACGGCGAGGGTACTGAACAGCTCTGCCATGACTTGATGATGCGTCTCGAAACCTTGAAAGAGGAAGAAGCCGCTAATCCTGAGTTGGCGGAAATTGAGCATCAGACGCAACTGGCAATGCAGGAAGAGGCGCGCCAGCGTATTGATGAGCTGCGCTTAGCTTATCGCGCGAAAAAAGCGGGTAAGCCTCTTGAAGACCAAGACGATTCCGACGATGATGATTGGAATGAAGACGACTACGACGTTGAAGTCGAGTACGTCAAATAACAAAGTAGCTTAGTCCGAGGGGGGGGTGAATGGCAAATCAGCGTTGGGTAGTTAAGCTGGGTTCATCATCCCTTACGAATCACGGAACCTCCTTGGCTACTGAGGCATTGTCGGCGTGGGTAGCCGATATTGCCGTGTTAATGTCGCAGGGTTTTGAGATTGTTGTGGTCTCCTCAGGCGCCGTTGCTGCCGGCATGGCTCGCCTCAATATGGCCGATCGCCCCACCCAAATAGCTCAACTCCAAGCTATTGCTGCAATCGGTCAGTCGGACTTGGTGCAGGCTTGGCGTGACGAGTTTGCTCATGTTGATACCCCCGTTGCTCAAGTATTACTAAATCACTCTGATATTGCTAATCGCGAACGCTACTTGAATGCGCGTGCCGCGATTCAGGTCCTACTCGATTTATCCGCGGTACCCATTGTAAATGAAAACGACTCGGTCGCGACCGATGAAATTCGTCTGGGCGATAACGATAACCTTGCTGCGTTGGTCGCCAACTTAATTGATGCAGATGGTCTGTTATTGCTGACTGATCAAGATGGCCTGTTTACCGGAAATCCCAATGTTGATCTCAATGCTGAATTAATTTCGGAGGCTTTCGCGGACGAAGAGCGACTGATGGAATATGCATCGGGGTCGGGTACAAACGTAGGAACTGGCGGTATGAGTACTAAGGTTTCAGCCGCTCGGTTAGCGGCTCGTTCGGGTACTCGCACGGTGATCGCCAACGCAGCGGCTCCTCAGGTTGTTCAACGAGTGATAAATGGGGCGAGGGTAGGAACGCAGCTACTTGCTCGCTCAATGCCGCTACGGGCTCGTAAACAATGGCTAGCAGGGCATATCCAGCACAGTGGAGTGGTAGTCGTGGATGCAGGTGCTCGGGAGCATCTAGAGCAGAATGGTTCGTCTTTACTACCGGTTGGGATTGTTGGTGTTCAGGGGAATTTCCAGCGTGGTGCGGGTGTGATCGTTCAGGATGAGTCGGGCAAAGTCTTTGCGCGTGGCTTAACTAACTTTAGCGCGGTTGAATTACGAGATATGGCGGGCAAGTCATCTCGTGTAATTGCTGGCTTACTGGGTTTTGAGCCCGAGCGAGAGGCGATTCACCGCGATAACTTAGTTTTACTATAAGGGTTAGTTTGATTGAGTTTGCCACTGGAGTTTAATTGCTCTGCAATGTACAGACGAAAAAAAACCGGCATAGAGCCGGTTCTTTTCATACGCGATCTTAAGCAGCTAGCTTTTTGACCTGGGCGTTAAGACGGCTCTTGATACGAGCTGCCTTATTCTTGTGGAAGATGCCCTTGTCTGCAAAGCGGTCAATAACCGGCTCTGCTGCAGCGAAAGCTGCCTTTGCTGCTTCGTGATCACCTGCTTCGACGGCAGCAACTACTTTTTTAATGTAGGTGCGCACCATGGAGCGCAGGCTCGCGTTGTGCGAACGTGACTTTTCAGCCTGACGAGCGCGTTTTTTTGCTTGCGGGGAGTTTGCCACCGTAAAGCTCCTTTAAGAAATCATGGTTCAAAAATCGAGGTCGCGAACTATGCCGTTCACGCCGACGATTGTCAATAGTCAATCGCAATAATGTCGAATAAATCGACAATAGGGTGCTAGTGTAGCACAACTGGTAAAGGTGTTAAGATCTGCGTAATTACGTAGGAGTATAAGAAATTGGCAAAATCGCAAGGATTGGTCCGCAGTGGTCTAATCGTCAGCAGTATGACTATGATATCGCGAGTGCTAGGCCTCGTTCGCGATGTCATCCTTGCGCGTGTCGTAGGCGACACTGCAGCGGCAGATGCCTTTTATGTGGCGATTAAGATTCCTAACTTTCTACGCCGCTTGTTCGCAGAGGGGGCTTTCGCCCAAGCGTTTGTCCCCGTTTTGTCGGAGTATCGCGAGCAGGGCTCTAAGTTTGCCGTACATCAATTTATCAACAGAATGTGCGGTTGGTTGGGCGCGTCGGTAATATCAATTACCGTATTGGTGGTCATCTTTGCGCCGCAGGTCATGCTGGTCTTTGCGCCCGGCTTTTGGGATGAACCCGAAAAATTTCAAATGGCCTCTGAGATGTTACGGATAACCTTTCCGTACCTAGCACTCATCTCCCTAACGGGCTTTGCCGGCGCTATTTTGAATAGCTATGATCGCTTTGCGATACCGGCTATTACGCCGGTATTTCTCAATCTTTCGCTCATTGCCTGCGCGATCTTCTTGACGCCCTGGTTTGAGGAACCCGCCTATGCATTGGCGTGGGCCATCCTGATTGCCGGGGTTATTCAATTGCTCTTCCAATTGCCCTTCTTGGCACATTTGCAGTTGTTCCCCAAGCCGGAAATGACCCGGGGTGATAAGGGTGTTTCCAAGGTGCTGCGATTGATGATTCCCGCGCTGTTCGGCGTTAGCGTGAGTCAGATTAACCTCCTGCTTGATACCGTCATAGCCTCGTTCCTGCCGGGTGGTAGTGTGTCGTGGTTGTATTACTCTGATCGCTTGGCAGAACTCCCGCTGGGTGTGTTTGGTATCGCCCTGGCTACGGTTGTACTGCCAACCCTATCCAGAAAGCATGTTCGCGGTGGTAGCGATACCTTCTCGGAAACGTTGCGCTGGGCGTCTAGGCTGGTGTTTGCCATTGGTTTCCCCGCCGCGATTGCGCTGATCGTATTGGCGGACCCACTCATTTTCACGCTCTTTGGTTATGGCGAATTAAGTGATTTCGGGGTGCGGCAGTCGGCCTGGGCACTTCGTGCCTACGCTTTGGGGCTGTTGGCGTTCATGTGGATTAAGGTGCTGGCCACGGGATTTTATTCCCGCCAAGATACCAAGACGCCAGTGAAGTATGGAATTATCGCGATGGCGGCCAATATGATCTTCAACCTCATCTTCGTCTATTTCCTCTACGATTACGATCTTGGGCATGCTGGTTTAGCGCTCGCTACGGCGGCCTCGGCTTGGTTGAATGCTGGTCTTCTTTGGTTCGGCTTACGTCGGGATGGGGCTTGGCTGAAGGCGCACCAAAAACGGGGCGCTATAGCGCCACTTTTAGCCGGTATCGGCATGGCTGCGCTCTTGGTGTTTCTACAACAGCAGTTTCCGCTTTTCTGGGATGGTGCCGACTTTGCCGAGCGCGCTTCCTACCTGACGCTCTACGTAGTTTCGGGGTTGGTCTGTTACTTCGTGTTGGTTCCGGTCTTAGGCTGGCGAAAAAGCCATCTGGTGGCACCAAAATAAATGTTTTTGATAGCTGAAATGCTATCAATTTATCGGTATACTTCGACGATCATATTTTGATCAAAGAGAATCGCCTGACATGCAGCTGATACGGGGCTTGCACAACTTAGTTCAAATCAGCTCTGCATCGGTGGTTACCATTGGTGCTTTCGACGGTTTACATCTAGGTCATCAGGCCATTCTCAATCGTGTAAAACAACTCGCTGAAGCGGCCAATGCGGTGCCAACGGTGGTGCTATTTGAGCCACAGCCGAGTGAATATTTTGCACCCGATCAGGCGCCGGCAAGACTGAGTCGTTTTCGCGATAAAGTTGAACTATTGATGTCCTACGGCATTCAGCGAATTGTTTGTCTGCGTTTTAATCAGCAAATGCAGAATATGACACCCGCTTATTTCGTGTCTAAGGTGCTGGTGGATGGCCTCAAAACACAGCACTTGATAGTGGGTGATGATTTTCGCTTCGGTGCCAACCGTGAAGGTGACTTTGAGCTTTTACAACAGCTGGCACCAGAGTCAGGTTTTATTGTTGAAGATACGCCCACCACGGAAGTCGATGGTGAGCGCGTCAGCTCTACGCGAATTCGTGAAAGGTTACTGAGTGGTGAGTGTGCTCAAGCCAAGCTGTTATTGAGTCGTGACTTCACGATTCAGGGCCACGTTGGAAAAGGTAGGCAGTTGGGCCGAACTATTGGCGTTCCCACGGCAAACGTAGCGCTTCGTCGCCGCCGTTCGCCGTTGCACGGCGTATTCGCGGTGCGTGTTCAAGTTGGTGAAAAATGGCACAACGGCGTAGCGAATATCGGCGTGAAGCCAACTGTGGGCGCTGAGCCGATACCGTCGCTTGAGGCACATATCTTCGACTTTGACCAAGATATTTACGGGCAAGCCATCAAGGTTGCCTTTTTGACTAAACTTCGCGATGAACAGACGTTTTCATCGTTTGCAGAATTACAGCAACAAATCGCGCGCGACCAACAGGCCGCCCGCGATTACTTTGTTAATGAGTTTAAGGTTATTGAATGAGTGATTACAAAAGTACGTTAAACCTGCCAGAAACGGGTTTCCCGATGCGCGGAAATCTGGCACAGCGCGAGCCGCAGATGCTCAAAGAATGGGATGAAGCTGGCTTGTACGAGCTCATCCGCGAAGCGCGTAAAGGTTGTGAACAGTTCATTCTTCATGACGGCCCTCCGTACGCTAACGGTGACATCCATATTGGCCACTCGGTTAACAAAATTCTTAAGGATATTATCGTTAAGTCCAAAACCATTTCCGGCTTTGATGCGCCGTACGTGCCAGGCTGGGATTGTCATGGTCTGCCGATTGAGCACAACGTGGAAAAGAAACTGGGTAAGGCGGGCGTTAAGGTTCCCTATGCGAAGTTCCGTGAAGCGTGTCGTACCTATGCTGCCAAGCAGGTTGAAGGGCAAAAGGCCGATTTCATCCGTTTGGGTGTATTGGGCGAATGGAACAACCCCTACCTCACCATGGACTTCCAAACTGAAGCCGACATCATTCGTGCGCTGGGCAAGATTGCTGAGAATGGCCACCTAGTTAAGGGCTTCAAGCCGGTCTACTGGAGTGTTGTGGGTGGTTCAGCGTTGGCTGAAGCTGAGGTTGAGTACCAGGACAAGACATCCTACGCCATTGATGTTGCTTACCGTGCAGTAGACCCTGCAGCCGTCTTCGAAGCCTTTGGCCAAGACAACCTGGGACAGGTAAGTGTCGTGATCTGGACGACCACACCTTGGACACTACCATCATCACAGGCGGTGAGCTTGAATGCGGATCTGGAGTATTGTCTGGTTGAGCACAACGGAGAATACTTCGTGTTCGCCGAGGCGCTGGTCGCCGATTCCTTCAAGCGCTACGAACTCGATGATTACAAGGTCATCGCTCACGCCATGGGTGCGAAGTTCGAAAACCAATTACTGAAACATCCCTTTTACGAGGACAAGCTACCGGTAATTTTGGGTGACCACGTTACCGTGGATGCCGGTACTGGTGCGGTACATACAGCTCCTGATCACGGTGTCGAGGATTTCGCGGTGGGCCGTAAATACGGTATCGGGACCATCAACCGAGTAGACGACAATGGCATCTACCGCGATAGCACGCCGCTATTTGCCGGCGAGCACGTTTACAAGGTAGACGAAAAGGTGATCGAGCTCCTTCGTGAAAACAAGGTGTTGCTCAAAGCTGAGAAGTTCCGCCATTCCTACCCACACTGCTGGCGTACCAAAACACCGCTAATCTACCGCGCTACGCCTCAGTGGTTTGTGAGCATGACGCAAAAGGGCCTGTTAGAGTCGGCCTTGGCGGCAGTGAAGAAAGTTGAATGGCTCCCTGAGTGGGGTGAAGCACGCATCGAAACAATGTTGAACGGTTCACCGGACTGGTGTATCTCTCGTCAGCGCACCTGGGGCGTTCCGATTGCCCTGTTTATCCACAAGGAAACCGGTGATCTGCATCCGAAGACGGCTGAGTTGATTGAACAGGTTGCTCAGCGAGTGGAAGGCAAGGGTATTGAAGCGTGGTTCGAGCTAGAAGCTCAAGAATTATTAGGCGCTGATGCCGAACACTACAACAAAGTCACGGATACCTTAGATGTTTGGTTTGACTCGGGCGTAACGCACTACTCCGTGGTATCGCGTCGCGATAACCTGCGTTTCCCAGCAGATCTTTACCTCGAAGGTAGTGATCAGCATCGTGGTTGGTTTCAGTCGTCACTGAAGACCGCTATTGCGATGCATGGCGAAGCGCCTTACAAGCAGGTGCTTACGCACGGATTTACCGTGGATGCGCAAGGCCGCAAGATGTCTAAGTCCATCGGTAATGTTATGTCACCGCAGAAGGTTGTTAATAACCTAGGTGCTGATATTTTGCGTTTGTGGGTTTCGGCCACTGACTTTAGTGCCGAGATGAGTGTTTCCGATGAAATCCTCAAGCGCACTGCAGAGTCCTATCGTCGGATTCGTAACACGCTGCGCTTCTTGCTATCTAACCTTGTGGGTTTCAACCCAGAAACCGATCTAGTCAGCACTCAGGAAATGGTCGCCATTGACCGCTGGGCAGTTGACCGTGCAGCGAAGGTACAGGACGGCATCAAGGCCGACTACGAAACCTACAGTCTGCACGCCATCTACCAGAAACTTCAGCAGTTCTGTATTGTTGATTTGGGTGGGTTTTACCTCGATATCATCAAGGATCGACAGTACACCTGCGGTGCGGATTCGGTCGCTCGTCGCTCAGCACAGACGGCGATTTACCATATTGCCGAAGCCATGGTTCGCTGGTTAGCGCCCATTACAAGTTTCACGGCTCATGAAGCGTGGGCTTACCTTCCAGGTAAGCGCGAAGAGTCAGTGTTTATTGCCCACTGGTATGATCAGCTCGCTCGCCTAGAAGGTGAAGTCGCTATCACTGACGAAGATTGGCAGCGCGTGATGACCGTTAAGACCGCAGTCAACAAGGCGATTGAGAATGCCCGTAACGAGGGTGTGATTCGTGGTTCCTTGGATGCGGAAGTGACGCTGCAGGCGGATCCGGAAATGGCTGCACTACTGAACGTCTTCGGTGATGAATTACGCTTTGTATTAATTACTTCGGGAGCTAGCGTAGGCGAACATGTCGAGGCTAAAGCTACTGACATCGACGGATTGCAGGTAGCGGTAGTGAAGAGCGAACATGAGAAATGTGAGCGCTGCTGGCACCACCGTGAAGACGTTGGTCAAATTGAATCGCATCCTACGCTGTGTGGCCGCTGTGTTACCAATGTGGACGGTGCCGGAGAGGAGCGTCAATTCGCATGATGTCTGTTGCGCGTTGGTATTTTATTGCCGTAGTTATTTTTGTTATTGACCAAGTTACCAAGACGATTGCAGTGACTCAGCTTAATTATGCTGATCCCGTAGCGGTTATGCCTGGTTTTAATTTTACCTTGTTATACAACACCGGTGCGGCGTTTAGCTTTCTCGCCGAAGCCGGAGGTTGGCAGCGTTGGTTTTTCGTGATCCTCACCAGCATTATCTCCGTTGGTCTAGTGGTATGGATTAAGCGTATAGCTACTGAACAGAAACTGTTATCGCTGGCGTTGGCGTTGGTACTAGGCGGCGCGTTGGGCAACCTCTACGATCGAGTCCTGCTAGGTTACGTCGTTGATTTTGTGCAGTGGTATTATGAGCGTTGGTATTGGCCGGCCTTCAATATTGCCGATGCGGCAATCTGTGTGGGTGGTTTGCTCCTACTCGTAGACGCCTATCGTGACCATCGAAAAGAGAAGAGGGCCAATAATGTCTGATGTCATTTCGCCTACCAGCAAGGTGAGCTTGAAGTTTGCATTGAGCACCACGGATGGCCGTGAGATTGATTCGACCTTTGATCGGGACGCGGTCAGCTTTGTGATGGGCGACGGCTCACTGTTGCCAGGCTTTGAAAAACACCTTGTTGGTTTGACGCCAGGCTTCGAAGGGACCTTCAGTGTGCCGCCAGAAGATGCTTTCGGGCAGCCAAATGAGTTAAATTTCCAGCGTGTCGCACGCGATCTCTTCGCCCCTGATCAAGCTATTGAAGTGGGGCTGGTGATGAACTTCGCCAATGGACCTGAGGGTGAAATTGCTGGTGTGATTCATGAAATCACGGATAGCGAAGTAGTGGTCAATTTTAATCATCCCCTCGCAGGCGAAATTCTCAATTTTAACGTTCTTATTGTAGCCGTGGAGCCAGCTGAGTGAGTATGGAAGTTAGCCTAGCGAACCCCCGTGGATTTTGCGCGGGCGTAGACAGAGCGATTGAAATTGTGAATCGGGCGCTCGATAATTTTGGTGCGCCCATTTATGTCCGTCATGAAGTGGTTCACAACAAATACGTGGTAGATACGCTGAAAGAACGCGGTGCGGTATTTGTTGATGAGTTGTATGAAGTACCGGATGACACCATTGTTATCTTTAGTGCGCATGGAGTTTCTAAGGCCGTTGAGCTTGAAGCTGAAAAGCGCGGCTTGAAAGTTTTTGATGCCACTTGCCCACTCGTAACCAAAGTCCACATGGAAGTAGTGAGGTATGCCAAAGCGGGTTTCGACTGCGTACTGATTGGTCATGAGGGACATCCTGAAGTTGAAGGTACCATGGGCAGGTTCGATACGAAGTGTGGTGGTCGGATCCATCTTGTTGAAGATGAAAGCGATGTCACAGCGCTATCGGTCAAGGATGATAATAAGTTGGCGTACGTCACCCAAACTACGTTATCCATGGACGACACTGCCATGGTCATCAATGCCCTGAGAGCAAAGTTTCCGAGTATTCACGGCCCACGAAAAGATGATATCTGCTATGCCACCCAGAACCGGCAAGATGCGGTACGAGAACTAGCAAAACAAAATGATTTGGTGCTTGTGGTAGGTTCTGCTACGAGCTCAAACTCGAATCGCTTACGTGAACTTGCAGAGCGCGTAGGCTCAACCAGTTATCTAATCGATTCAGCCGAAGACATTAATGACAATTGGCTAAATGGTGTTAAGTCAGTAGGTATCACTGCTGGCGCATCGGCTCCGGAAGTGCTGGTCCAGTCAGTATTGACTCGCTTGGAGGAATTAGGAGCGGGAGTAGTGTCTGAAATTAGTGGGATCGAAGAAAATATCCGTTTTTCGTTACCCAAGGAGCTACGTTTGATTGACGTAACCAACGACTAAAAGATCTGATTCATCCCTAAAAGGCGAGTAGGTAACTCGCCTTTTTTTCGTCATGCTATCGGTAAATCCAATGGAGGATTCACCATGTTAGCGATGTCCTTTCTAATTCCAAGCAACGAGACAGAACCGTTACGTCGCGGCTCTGCGATCAGTCTCAACACGCCACACTTACAGTCTGGTACTAGCCTCATTGAAGCGCTGCTATTAATGCTGCTTACGGCGCTAGTGATAACGAGTCAGCAGCAACTCCTTGCCCACGCCAGTAGCACCTTTCAATTAGCCGAAGCTAAGCGTTTTGCAACGGCAGCCCAACGTTACTTAGCGATGCCTCAATTGCGCTATTTGCAGTGTGAAACCCAAAGCGCCTGCGACTGGCCATGGCCACTCGCGAAACCATTACAACTTAGCGAACTTCGCTCTGCTCCGGTGTGTTGGCAGTATGCGGTTGAGCAATTCTGTTTGGAGGCGCGCTAATGTGGCTACTAACCTACCGTCGTTGCCATGCAACACCTACCTTGCCAGCTGCTCAGAAGCTTTCAACTATGACTGGTTTCTCCTTAATATCACTGCTTATAGGTATGCTCATTTCGGCACTAGTTCTCACCGCACTCATTGATTTTGTTCTCAGTCAGAATCGCTTCGCCTATAGCTTGGCAAAGAGTTCAGAGCAAAGTGCTCGCCAGTTACAACTCGCCGAGCAAGTCATGGCCAGTGCTGAGCAAGGCATGAATCGCAGCTGTCTTGATTTCTCACTACCGTCCCCATTGCTGTCACCTAAGGATCCTCGGCAGGAGTTTACTGTGTTGGTACCGGAGCATAAGGATCGAGCGTATTGGCAACTTGTCAGTGATCAAGTGAGGCTGTATTCGTCACGTAAATTGGAAGAGGGTGATTGGCTAGTGTCACCGTACTGTGACGGAGCTGAACTCGCGGTATCTGAGCCCCCATTGGGTACTCGCAGTGATGGCTTCTATCGCTATGACCTAGCTAAATGTATAGGGCAGCGTGAGGACTGCCTCTACCGTAATCAACAGGAAAATGGCGAACTGGTTTTTCTGCGCACCCAACATTGGCAGTTCGATAATTCATCGGGCGTATTAAAGCTCCGGGAACATCGCCATCCCTGGCGACTGACACCTACCACCAACCCATCTCCGAGCACTACCGCAGAAATGTTTTCGGTATTGAACAGCGCGGGCGGAGCCACCAATACCATTTCTTCCTACAGCGGGACATGGCGTTGGGCTTGGTATGAGGGTGACTGGCTGCAATGGCGCTACCACGAGAATACCGTGGCACCACAGCTCATTGCTATGGAGTTAGCGAACGAGCATGAAGCCCTACAACTGATAGTGGGGGCACCCACACACCGTCGAGTTTGGCCTGTTGCTGGTAAATCGAAATTAGCGCAACAACAGGTGCCGATCTATGAAGCTGAGCTAGCGAACCTTGAGGCGAGGGTAGATGGAGAAGTTTAATTCGAGGCTTCAGGGTTCCGCATTACTCACCGGTCTTATATTGATGATGCTTGCCACCCTAGCGGTGGTCGCAGCGGTTTCGATGAGTAATTTATCCGTCCAGCATCAGGCGCTACGAACTCAGCGTGACGACTATCGGGCACAATCGGAACGCTTCTTTGATCAAGCTCAACAACAACTTTTCGACCAGGGCTTAGTGATCTTTAGTGATGGTAGCTGTTACTCCGGTAGATGTTTTATGGGGCATTGGACGAATCGCGAAAAAAGTGAAAGCTGTGAGCGAAACCGAGATAGTGTATTTCAACCGGAAGTTCCCTACTTGGCTGAGGCGGGAGGCTTTGATCCCAGCTGGATGACAAGAACCGAATCTGCGAATGGCGCGAATGTTTACTCCGGTATTGAGTTTCTCTGCTTTCTAAATCTAGATGGTACAAGGAGACCTTATTTGCGGGCCTCGTTCGCGGTAGGGCTGGAGGATCAGCAGGGACTTCACGACATCGTCTTTATTACTCAGGAGGGCTGGTTGCTCTATGGCGTTTGGTAGTTTTAAACCGCTTGTCCGGCAACTGAATTTGCTGCTCTGGGTAGGTTCGTTAATGGGCTATTGCTGCCCAGTTAACGTGGCTGTTGTAACAGCGGCTGAGTTAGAAGCAGCGGCTGGGGCTGGTGATGTTAGTGGGGCAGCTTCGATGGACAGCTTACCTGTGTATGCTCCGAGCGTTGAGTATCCGGGCCCGTTTGAGTTTGATGCCTGTTGGCGTAGCAGTGGTTTAGTACTTGAGTTGGGTCAGGGGGACTGTGAAATAGACGGCTATCGCGGTATATCTGGGAATTACCTCAACTTTCTCATTAGTGGCGTTTCAACACTGCTAGATGATGATCCAAAAACACCTGCTCTCAGCGAAGGGTTAAGCGAGACACCGAACTCCCCTTTTCGTTCCTCGCGAGGTCACTCTCAGGCGGCCATCCAGCAATGGTTATGTGAATGGCTGCGTTCCCAATGGGCGAATGCCAAGCTACCACTCATCCAAGCGTGCTTGATTGAATTTCTAGAAACAGAGGGGGCTAATAATCATGAGCTGGTGGTTGAAAATATCAGCTTGATAGGCCGTGATTTCACCATGGAGTTAGCCATTGCAAACGGTGCATCCGCGGATGACGGGGAGGTTCGATACCATCATGCCGTGCGTAGCATTCAGATCATTTACCGGAGGGAGCTGGATGAGAGCGAGGGGATTTTCGCTGATTGAAATTATGGTGGTGATGGCGATTGTGGGCGTACTGAGTGCTATCGCGCTGCCACAATACCATCAATATGTGCTTCGAGCCGAAGACGAGCATCGGCGCCAGCAGTGGCAGATTGTGCAGCAGCAACTTAACCGTCACGCGCTGGCGAATGGAAGCTATGAGTGGGTGGAAAGTGTCACAGCGCTTCAACTAGAGACGGAGTTTAGTGTTGATTTTGAAGTGCTTGAAGCCGGCGGCTTTCATCTTGTTGCACAGGCTCGGACGGGGGTGGAAACTGCTTGCCCCAGTATTCGAGTGAGTCATTTGGCTGGCGTTGAATGTATGGGCTAAGTCGGAATAGTCGTACTTAATCTCGCTATGATGCACCTGGATGAGCCGATGCTGGTGGCGGATTTAGATCCGCCTAACGGTTCGATCTGATGAGACGCTACTCATCACATACCGTTTGACTGGTGCTGAACCTTAAGCCCCTATTGATGGTGACTTTGGCACCCTGCTCGCCACTGCAAACCAACCAACTTCCCCAGGAACGCATGAGCCCATCGCGGCCCACTCCCCATACCAGCCATCGTCCGCTTGCCCTTACCTGAGGATTACGCGGCAGGCTCTGTAAAATATTGGCTTCAGACGGCGATGAGGGATTCGCAATATCCTGATGAACGAGCCACTTCGATCCTGCAGAGGGATCAGAAATACATTGATTATTGGTAGTCGCCAAGCATACAAATACGGTTCTACCCGAGGCAATAGCAAACTGTTGTGCACCTCGGAAGGCTTGCTGAAGTTGATTAAGTTCGCTCGCTAGTCGTTGCCGTTGTAAGTAATCTAACCAGCTCATGAACGTGGAACTCAGCAAACTAAAGATTAATAGGTAGGCCAAGAGCTCTACAAGCAATAACCCTCGCTCATTGCCCCGAGGGCGATCGGGTGAGTAGGACTTGGTTTGAGGTGGAATAGCGGGTGAGATCATACGAGGTAGCGTAGCAATGAAACTTCGTGCTGAACCCTCCGTAAAGATAGAGGATTCATGAATTTCTTCATTTTGGTGGGCAGCAGTTAGCACCGAGGCTGTTGTTTAAGGTGTAACACTGCTGGATCATAAGCTCCCCTTAATCATCAGCGTCGCTAAGATATTAACTTCGCTTCTTTTTAACTTCGTTAGGAGAGGCGGCTGGAGCGAAGGGCGCGCTTAGGGCGTATCAATCTCATCGACATTAATGTTTAGGCGCTCCAATCGGTAGCGAATACTCCGAAAGCTGATGCCTAGATTTTTCGCCGCTTCGGTGCGATTTCCTTTGGTTTTTTCTAACGCACGAATGAGCACCTGACGCTCCAAGACTGCCAAGAATTCGTCAATATTTTCAACGTCATCAATACTCTCAATCATATCGCTTCGGTTGGCGCTCAACCCTAAGTCAGCGGTTTCGATTTTGTCATCCTCGCAGAGCGTGAAAGCACGTTCGAGAATGTTTTCAAGTTCGCGAACATTTCCAGGAAAGGCATAGTGGGCTAATGTCTGTTTCGCGCTCTCACTTAATTCTGGGCGAGTACAATCAGACTGCGCCGCGAAGCGGGTGAGGAAGTGATCGATTAACATCGGTAAATCACTGGTTCGTTCACGTAATGGCGGAACGGGTAGTTCGATAACGTTGAGGCGATAGTATAGGTCTTGACGAAAACGTCCGGCTTCTACTTCCACCGACAGATCTTTATGGGTTGCGCAGAGAATCCGGGCGTCGACAGATTGCTCAGTTTCGCCACCAACCGCTCGGACGCCACGTTCTTGGATTGCGCGTAGAAGCTTCACTTGCATCTCTAATGGCAAGTCGGCTACTTCGTCCAGGAATAGTGTACCGCCGTTGGCCGAAATGAATAAGCCCGCTTTGTCGGAATTAGCCCCAGTGAAACTGCCCTTTTTATGCCCGAAGAATTCACTTTCCATAAGTTCAGCTGGAATGGCGCCACAGTTAACCGGCACGAAGGGCTGTGCCGCTCGGCTCCCTTCATTATGAAGTGCCCTAGCGACTAACTCCTTGCCGCTCCCGGATTCACCCGAAATATAAACGGGCGCCATGCTGTTGCTGAGCTTAGTGATTTGTTTGCGAAGCTTTTGAATGGGAATCGACTCGCCGATAATGAGGCTCGCCTTCGCTGCGATACTGGTCTTTGGTATATTCACTGCGCCCTCAACGAGCGACTTCAGCTTGTCTAGAGCAATGGGCTTGGAGACAAAGTCAAAGGCGCCTGCCTTCAGTGCCTCGACAGCGAGTTCCGTATTCCCGTATGCAGTGAGCATGGCAACGGGAGGCTGATTTTTGAGTGTTTGTACGTGTCGAATAATATCTAAGCCATCTCCGCCCGGCATCTTCATGTCGGTCAGTATAAGATCGAATTCGTTTTCGTCGAGCTTGGCGTAGGCATCATTCACCGAGCGTGCCGTAGAGGTATTCGCCCCCATGCGAAGCAAGGCAATCTCCAGTAATTCACGGATATCAGCTTCGTCGTCGACAATTAAAATTCTGGCGTCTTTCATGGTGTTCCTATTTAGAGTCATCGGTGGTCTTCGACCAGCTTGAGATTACAATGCTGAACCGAGAATGTCCTCGGTGATTGCTATACATAAGGTTAGCGCGATTAGCTTGGCACAGCTGGCGGCTAATATACAAACCTAGACCGGTGCCACTATCCGACTGTGTGAAGAATGGCTCAAAAATCTGCTTTTGTGTTGCGTCATCTAAGGTTTCGCCCTGATCACACACGTCAATCGAAAGCGCCCCCGCTAGGATTCGGTATTCCAGCGTAATGGGCAGTTTGCCATAGCGTTTGGCATTCTCAAGTAGATTCATGGTGATTTGGCGCAAGTGATCTCGATCAAATTCAATAATAAAATTTGATTGCTCAGCAGCAATCTTTATGTCGCCGCTTTGGAAATCGTGCAGTTCCTGCATTTCCTGTAAGACAGCGGAGATAAAGCTCGAGAATTCGATACGTTCACTGTTAACACTATCATTCTTGGACAGTTCAAAGGTGTTGCTAATGATTCGATTCACACGATTTTCTTGGCGTTTAATAATATCTAAAAAATGCCGTGATTCGTCTGAGAGTTCGGGCGCCTGCGCGAGAAGTTCACGCGCATAACTAATCGCACTGAGAGGATTGCGAATTTCGTGGGCGATACTGGCGGTTAAATGGCCAAGCGAAGCGAGCTTCATCTGTTCAACTCGATAGCGAAGGCGGGCCTGATCTTCGATGAAAATTAAACTCTCCTGCTGTTCAACCAGTTCAACAAAACTGAGTTTAATGACATGCGTGTCGTCAACGGAAATTTCTTGAGAATAGTGGTGAGGGTTATCTTGCCATTGCTGAAAACAGTCGGCGGCATCGCTTAACGCGCTAAGGTTAAGGATATCTTCACTTTCACAGCCTAATAGTCGCTTTGCAGCAGGATTGATCTGCTTCACGTTAAGCTGATGATCCACCACAATAACCCCCGTATTCATCCGGCCAATAATACGATTGTTCACCGCTTGTAGCTCAGCAATAAGCGATGATTGCGCTTCCTCGGATTCCATGGTGGCGTAGAGTCGTTTAGCCAACAGCGAAACACTCCCAGCCATCAAAAATAGGCCAAAGCCCCAAGCGGCCGCGGTAAACAGTGATTGCGATTCAGATGAGTTATTCGCCAGAGACGCGGCTGCAACAAGTAGGCTGATGGTTGCTACTGAGGCGATAAGAAAAACGAGCTGTCCTCGAAGTAAAACCGCACCAACCACTACGATCACTAGGTAGAGCGGGAGTAAACTGCTGCCAATGCCTCCGGAAGCATAGATAATCGCGAAGGTTAGGCAGGTGTCTGTAAGTAACCAACCCACAACCTCTTGGTTATTAGGATTGAACGGAGGACGGAAGATTACGCTCAGCCCAATTAGCCCAACGAGGCCTAGCGCGTAAACACTATACTTAAAAACTTCGCTATGAAAGTTACCAACCAGTTGCTGAGTTAAGTCCCCCCATAGCAAAGTGATTAGTGCAATAGCGAGCAGCAGACGGTATATACTGTAGCTTCTTAGTGTGAGATATCGCTGTTGCGATAGCGCGAATTTTGTAGCAACCATAGAGCTCTTTATCTGTTTAGGGATAGTTGAGTGTAAGTGACATTTGTTTAGGTATAAAGACACTTTGCCTTTCTACCAGTAATTGTGAACAATAGCGCCCATTACGGGTACATCTAAGCAGGAACCGACATGAAATTAGCGATGGCACAAATTAATCCTCACGTAGGGGCTATCGAGGGCAACACCTTAGTGATTCTAAAGACCATTGCTGAGGCGAAATCTCAGGGTGCAGATTTAGTGATCTTCCCCGAACTGACTCTAACGGGTTATCCGCCTGAGGATTTATTGCTACGTCCAAGCTTGAAGGCACGTGTGGAGCGCGCGCTGAAAGAAATCGCGATGGCCACAGACGGGATTGCCGTGGTGGTAGGTTACCCTCGCCATGAGGGCGGCAAACTCTATAACGCAGCCGGCTTTTTCGATGGCGGTGAGCTGGTGGGCGAATATTTCAAGCAGAAGTTGCCTAACTATCAAGTTTTTGATGAGCATCGATACTTCACCGCCGGCAGTGAGCTGATGTTGGTGGACTTCCTGGGTGTTAATTTCGGGGTGTCGATTTGTGAAGACATCTGGCATCGCGGCATCTGCGAAGATTACTCAGAGGGTGAAATTGATGTGCTAATTAATCTTAGCGCCTCACCCTTCCACCAGAACAAACAGTCCGAGCGTATTGAGTTACTGCAAACCCGAGCTAACGAGGCCAATTCGGCCATCGTATATGTGAACCAAGTGGGTGGCCAGGACGAGTTGGTATTCGATGGGGGCTCGCTATTGGTTGCTAAGGATGGCGAGGTACTGTCCGAATTAACGCGCTATGAAGAACAGCTGGCCTATGTAGATATCGATACCGATGACGGTGTGAAGATTCAAACTGCTGAACGCGCGGTGGAGTTATCCTACTTAGATTCAGCCTATCAAGCGTTAGTGGTTGGCGTGCGCGATTATGTGAATAAGAATGGTTTCCCAAGTGTTGTGCTGGGGTTGTCTGGCGGTATTGATTCGGCACTAACGCTGGCGATTGCGGTGGATGCCTTAGGTGCCGAGCGTGTTTCGGCGGTTATGATGCCGTTCCGCTATACCTCAGAGATGAGTATTCAAGATGCGGCCGAAGAGGCCAATACGCTAGGGGTCGACTACCAAGTTATTTCCATTGAGGGGATCTATGATTCCTTTATGAAGGAATTAGCGCCGCATTTTGCTGGGCGTGAAGCGGATACCACCGAACAAAACCTTCAGGCGCGTGCGCGCGGCGTGCTGCTCATGGCGCTATCTAATAAGAATGGTTCGCTAGTACTCACTACCGGTAATAAGAGTGAAGTCGCAGTAGGCTATTCAACCCTTTATGGTGACATGGCGGGTGGCTTCGATGTCCTTAAGGATGTCCCCAAAACGCTCGTGTTCGAGTTATCAGCCTATCGCAATACCGTCTCCCCAGTGATTCCGCAACGCGTTATCGATCGTCCACCCTCAGCGGAACTTGCTCCAGATCAAAAGGACGAGGACAACCTCCCGTCCTACGACATTTTGGACCAAATCCTTTATCGCTACATCGATTGCGACGAGTCTCGAGACAGGATTATCGCCGCGGGGTTTGATGCAGATGATGTTCACCGCGTCATTCGCCTCGTCGACGTCAACGAATACAAACGCCGCCAAGCACCCATCGGCGTCCGCATTTCTCAGCGAGGCTTTGGCCGAGACCGTCGCTATCCGATCACCAATGGCTGGAAACCCGGCATCTAATTGGGGTCGGGTACATAACTTTTACCCTCCCCTAAAGCGGCGCCTTGTGTAATTGGGGACCGAATGCAATTAGGGGTCGGGTACATAAGCTATTCACGCCTCGGCGTCTCCGCTCCCTATAAGTTCGGATCAATAGCAATCTTTCTCGGTTCAAGCTAACGTTAGACGCACATGCTGTCGGATAGAGTGTTCATCAATGCAATTTAAATATTACACCCACGATCAAAAAGATGATGTCATCGCACTCTATGAGCAAACGTTCGGAGCTTCCGAGGGCGAGGCCGAGGGCCAAGTTATTGGTGAGCTAGTTAACAACATGTTAACCATCACAGCAGAGACAGAACTCATACCCTTAGTCGCTTTTGATAATGACACGCTTGTTGGCGCTATCATCTTCAGCAAGATGTACTTCACGCCTACTATCAACGCCTATATTCTCTCGCCCGTGGCGGTTTCTCCTAGTTACCAAGGTAAAGGAGTTGGACAGGGATTAATCAATTTTGGCTTGGAACAATTGAAACAGGGCACTGTGGAGCTGGTGTTTACCTACGGCGATCCAAGCTACTACTCAAAGATGGGGTTTCAACAAATCCCAGAAGCGCAGATCCCAGCGCCGGTGCCAATGAGTCATCCCGAAGGCTGGTTGTGCCAGTCGTTGACGGAAGGCGAAATACCTAAGGTGGATCAGCGGCCTAGTTGTATTGAAGCGTTGAGTGATCCCGGCTATTGGTAACGTTTAGGTAGTTCATTCAAGCTCGGTCTACGGGTATGTACCCGACCCCTAATTGCATCCACCGCCACCATCGCCCTGCGCGATAATAAAGTTATGTACCCGACCCCAAAACTCCCGACCCCTAATTGCGGGCCCCAAAACGCAGGCCAAAAAAAACGAGCGCTAGGCTCGTTTTTTTATGGGCCGATTAGTTCGGCTGGGGGGTTGCTTCGTCCCAGTCTCGCTCAAACTCGCCATCAATACGCGTATCAAAGCCGGGGGGTTCTGGACGATCCGCTAAGCCGAACGTTAATTGGTTGATCCAAGAACGCTGGTTAGCGCCACGATTCTTTGCCAGTTGAAGTTGCCCGTCGTCATCAAGCAGCGGGTAATTGGGGTAATTCAGACTCAGTACTGCAAGGTTCTCATCCGCTAAGTCATTCATATCAAGTAAGTGATACGCTTGAATGACTGTCGCTAGAGCATCCGGCACAGCTGGAGTGCTGGGAAAATTTTCCAATACAAACTGGCCACGACGCAGCGCGGCTACATACGCACCGCGAGTAAAGTAGTAGTTCGCGACATGCAGCTCGTAACGAGCTAGAACGTTACGCAGATAGATCATTCGTTGGGTGGCATCCCAAGCGTAAATACTTTCAGGGTAGCGGTCTGTCAACTGCTTAAAGTAGTTGAAACTCTCACGCGCGGCTCCGGGATCACGCTGGGTGATATCCGTAGGCATAAAGCGTTCAATCACACTCTGACTCTGGGTAAATGCCGCTAAGCCACGCATGTAGTAGGCATAGTCGACTTTCTCATGCAGTGGGTGAAGGCGAATAAAACGATCAGCCGCACTAATGGCAGCATCTGGCTCATTACTTTGATAATATGCGTACACTAATTCTAGTTGTGCTTGTTCTGCGAAACTACCGAACGGGTACTCAGATTCAATACGGTGAAGCTTAGAAATAGCAGCATCCCACTGAGATGCGCGCAAACTACCTTGAATAGACGTGTACAACTGTTGTTCGGAAGTTTCTTGGTCTTCTGTACTCGAGCAGGCCGACAACAACACTATTAGTGAAAGGCCAGCAATTCTGAACAGGCTCATTACAATTTAACTCCCAACGAAAAAAAACGGTTATCTTTATATTTAATAGGCCAGTATTTAACCATAAGCACTTACTGGCAGAAACCTTTTTGGAAAAAACTTATGTTAGAGACGATAAGCGCAACAAAAGTAGTTCCCAGCGACCTTAGCGGTAAACGTTTCGACCACGTTGCAGCGGCTTTGTTCCCCGATTATTCGCGAGCGCGACTACAAACCTGGATAAAAAGTGGCGAATTGGTCGTGGATGGTAATCCGATGAAGGCCAAAGAGAAGGTCTATGTCGAAAGCATTTTGACCTTAGCAGTCCAACTTGAGGCTGATTCCGATCATCAGCCCGAAGATATTCCGTTAGATGTGGTCTATGAAGACGAGCACCTGTTAGTAATCAACAAAGAGGCGGGCATTGTTGTGCATCCCGCGGCCGGTAACCGTGACGGAACCCTGTTGAATGCCATTCTTCACCACGCCCCTGATTGTGCGGCACTGCCACGCGCTGGGATTGTCCATCGTCTAGATAAAGACACTACCGGTTTGATGGTCGTGGCGAAGTCATTAACCGCTCATGCGGATCTGGTTAAGCAATTACATGATCGAACCGTAGGGCGCGAGTATGAGGCTATTACCATGGGTACCATGACCGGGGGTGGTGTGGTCGAATCGCAAATTGGCCGGCATCCGAAAGCGCGACAAAAGATGGCCGTGGTTAGAAGTGGCGGTAAAGAAGCCATCACCCACTATCGTGTTCTCAAACGTTTTGGCCATCACACTCACGTGCGGGTGAAGCTTGAAACGGGTCGAACGCATCAAATTCGTGTGCACATGTCTCACTTACGTTTTCCGCTGGTGGGTGACGCAACCTATGCGGGCCGTCAAAAAGTACCTGCCGGTGCCTCCGACTTGCTGCTGGACACCTTACGTAATTTTCCGCGTCAAGCCCTTCATGCCAAAGCCTTGGAGCTCATCCATCCGGAAACGGGTGATCAAATGGAGTGGGAAGTACCGCTACCCGATGACATGGCGCATCTGTTAGCGATCATCAAAGCGGAAGACCCCGCTTGAGGTTGATTCGCCTAGCCACTGCCTCACCGCTACTAATTGGTGTGAGTGAGGCAGATGACGGCAATATGGCGCTACACACCGGCGACGATCCGGTGTGCGTCAATGCCAACCGAGCGAAGATTGCAAAAAATTGGCACAGTCCTATTCACTGGATGAACCAAGTACACGCCACAGATTTGGCTGAAGTGGTTGCTGAGCCGTTCGTTAACACAGAGCAATCCATCGGACCTTCTACAAGCGCAGCCCACCCCCCAACCGTCGACGGCCTATTCACCCATGCCAGTCCAGACAAAAACGAGCAAAGGGCAACCCTTGCGGTACTCACGGCAGATTGCCTACCGGTAATTCTCTATAGTGAGTGCGGTACACAATATGCAGCGGTCCACGCTGGTTGGCGGGGCTTAGTGAATGGTATTCTTAGTAACGCCGTTAAAACCTTTAGTACCGAGACACTGCACGCCTATATTGGCCCAGCGATATCGCAGCCTGAGTATCAAGTTCCTCTGAGCTTTCGCACTGAGTTTGAAAAGAAGTGGCGTGAAGATCTCAGTGGCTACTTTCAAGAGGATGGCAGCGAGCATCTGCGAGCCGATTTAGCCGGTTTAGCACAGCATCAACTAGCATCTCTTGGCGTAAAAATTAAGCAAAGTCAGTTCTGTACCGCACTCGACCCTTGTTTTTTTAGTTATCGACGCCATAAAACAAGTAAGCGACTTGCAACGGTCGTTGGTCCTCCCGCCAATTAGCGCAGTAACTTTCCCACTAGAATGATTAATATGGCCTTTTTGCCATAAATAATTGTTTATTTGTCTTTTATGCCTTGAAAAATAAAATAACGACCTCATCTATCCTTTAACAGGCAAACATTTTAAGGATGGAAAACATGCGCCCAGACAAATTTACTCGCAATACCCAAGCTATTATTGCCGATGCGCAATCGTTGGCTGCTGGCCGAAATCACGCCGCCATTGATACCAGCCACCTCTTAATAGCGCTATTGGACCAAAGCGACAAAACGGCCGCCAAACTACTTGCATCGGCGAATGCCGATACGATTGCTCTGCGCAAAGCGGCTTTAGCGCTGGTAGACAAGCAGGCAACCCTAACCAACAACACGGGCGACATCAGTCTGTCCCAGAATCTAAGCCGCGCCTTCAATTTAGTTGATCGTCGTATGCAGGCGATGGGCGATGATTTTGTCGCGGTAGAAACCCTGTTACTGGCTCTATTTGACGGCAGCGACGAGGTAGCCAAGCTACTTAAAAAATCAGTTAACTTGCAGCAACTCGAAGCGGTTGTGCAGCAGGTTCGCGGAGGAGAGCGCGTCATGGACGAAAACGCAGAAGATCAGCGCCAGGCGCTAGATAAATATACGGTTGATCTGACCGAACTTGCCGAGACGGGCAAACTTGATCCCGTGATTGGCCGAGACGATGAGATTCGTCGCACTATCCAAGTACTGCAGCGCCGCACCAAAAACAACCCCGTTCTCATTGGTGAGCCGGGTGTAGGTAAAACCGCCATTGCGGAAGGTTTGGCACAGCGCATCGTTAACGGTGAAGTACCTGAGGGCGTAAAGGGCAAGCGATTGTTGTCACTAGATCTGGCTGCGCTATTGGCGGGGGCTAAGTTCCGTGGTGACTTTGAAGAACGACTCAAGGCAGTGCTGACTGATCTTAAAAAGCAGGAAGGGCAGGTGATTCTATTCATTGATGAACTTCATACCATGGTTGGTGCCGGTAAAGCCGAAGGAGCTATGGATGCGGGCAACATGCTGAAACCGGCATTGGCTCGTGGTGAACTGCACTGTGTGGGTGCAACGACGCTGAATGAATATCGTCAATTTGTAGAAAAGGATGCTGCGTTGGAGCGTCGCTTCCAGAAAGTACTGGTAGATGAACCTACCGAGGAAGACACCATTGCGATTCTCCGTGGTCTGAAGGAGCGCTATGAAGTGCACCACGGTGTCGATATTCGCGATAGTGCAATTATCGCCGCAACGAAGCTCAGTCAGCGCTATATTACGGACCGACAGCTACCGGACAAAGCGATCGATCTAATCGACGAAGCGGCCAGCCGTATCCGGATGGAGATTGACTCCAAGCCGGAATCAATGGATAAGCTTGATCGTCGATTAATTCAGCTAAAAATTGAGCGCGAGGCCATTAAGAAGGAAGAGGACAGAGCCTCTAAGCAGCGTTTGGCGGATCTGGATGCCAACATCAAAGAATTGGAAGTCGAATACGCTGACCTCAATGCTGTTTGGGTGGCTGAAAAGACCACACTTCAGGGCGCTCAACAGGTGAAAACAGAACTTGAGCAGGCACGCTTAGATTTAGAAGCTGCGGGCCGAGCCGGCGATCTAGCAAAGATGAGTGAGCTGCAGTACGGCGTTATTCCAGCCTTGGAGGCTCGGCTGAAAGATGCCACCGAGCGCGAAGAACAGGGCGTAGAAAACACGCTATTACGTAATAAGGTTACCGAGGAAGAGGTGGCCGAAGTGGTCTCACGCTGGACCGGTATTCCAATTAGTAAAATGATGGAAGGCGAACGCGATAAACTACTAGCGATGGAGGGACTCTTACATCAGCGCGTGGTAGGTCAGGAGCAGGCCGTGGTTGCGGTATCGAATGCCATTCGCCGTTCACGTGCCGGCCTATCGGATCCGAACCGTCCCAATGGTTCGTTCCTATTCCTAGGGCCAACAGGTGTGGGTAAAACCGAGCTGTGTAAAACACTCGCGGAGTTCCTATTCGATTCGCCCGATGCCATGGTTCGCATTGATATGTCCGAGTTTATGGAGAAGCATTCAGTCGCTCGTCTACTTGGTGCTCCCCCTGGCTATGTAGGCTATGAAGAGGGTGGTTACCTCACGGAAGCGGTGCGTCGAAAGCCCTACTCAGTTATTTTGCTGGATGAGGTGGAGAAAGCGCACCCCGATGTTTTTAATATCCTATTACAGGTGCTTGACGATGGCCGCTTAACGGATGGTCAGGGTCGAACGGTTGATTTCTCGAACACGGTAGTAGTGATGACATCAAACTTGGGCTCGGATCTTATTCAAGCTAAGCGCGATGAAGGCTACGAAGCAATTAAGGAAGCGGTAATGGGCGTAGTATCAACGCATTTCCGCCCAGAGTTCCTGAACCGTATTGACGAAACCGTGGTATTCGGCTCGTTGGCGAAGGATCAGATTGCCGGCATTGCCGATATTCAGTTAGATCACCTACGTAAGCGTCTTGGTGAGCGTGAGTTGAATATTGAATTGAGCGAAGCGGCGATGACAAAAATTGTGGATGCAGGCTATGACCCAGTCTATGGCGCACGACCACTTAAGCGAGCCGTTCAACAATTGGTTGAGAATCAGTTGGCAGAACGCATTCTTCGCGGAGACTTCCTGCCCGGTGATGTGATTTACACCACGGTTGAGAACGATCAGTTGGTGTTTAGTAATAAACCCGTAGCAATAGCGCATTAAACTTACCCTTAACAGTACTCCCCTAATGCCCGACCTAGTGAAAGCTAGCGTCGGGATTTTTTTATATAGTGCTCGAAAACTAACGTTGTGACTAACACGTCAAGTGTGAAAAAATCCGTCTGGGGAGTTCTAGTCATTGCGCTGTCCAATTCGTCTGCTCCTCGTCGAAAACCTGCATAAAACTCGCCAATTACAGCAACCTATTTAATGCTATAAGCGAAGGTTATGCACCCAATTCTAAATAACCATGAAAAAAGCTCATTTTTTGTACTTGCCTTCATTGACATTGAGCGCTCCTCGACGACAATGAGCACAAGGGATTCGTTTTTCCGTGAGCGCGAAAGTGTGCAGGGATTTTTAGCTTTACCATGAGCTATCTAGCGAACCCACAGGTGCATGTATATTTGCATCTGCTGAAAGGCCTCTTGTGTACCACGCAGGGTCGGAAGGAAATCTGCTATCAGTCTTGAGTCTGGCTCAAGCACGTCGAGTTTTTATCCGCTGCGTTCCACAAGCGCCAAAATTTATGCTGCATTCCTAAGGGGAAACAACGTGGAAATGCTTAACGGCGGAGACATGCTAGTTAAATCGCTTCAGAACGAGGGCGTTGAAGTTATCTTCGGCTACCCAGGCGGTTCAGCACTACATATTTACGATGCCATTTTCCGACAGGACAAGATTGAACACGTATTGGTTCGCCATGAGCAGGCTGCTACGCACGCTGCCGATGGCTTCGCCCGTACTACCGGTAAGCCAGGTGTGGTGCTAGTCACCTCAGGTCCCGGTGCTACTAATGCGATTACCGGTATTGCTACGGCCTATATGGATTCTATTCCTATGGTGGTGATCTCGGGTCAGGTGCAAAGTCATCTGATTGGCGACGATGCCTTCCAGGAAACCGATATGGTGGGTGTTTCGCGGCCAATCGTAAAACATAGCTTTTTGGTCACTAAGACCGAAGATATTCCAGAGACTATTAAGAAGGCTTTTTACATCGCGAGCAGCGGCCGGCCTGGCCCGGTAGTTGTGGATATTCCCAAGGATATGTGTCACCCAGAAAAGACCTATCCGTTCGAGTATCCGGCAGAAGTGAAGATGCGCTCCTATAACCCTATTCAAAAGGGTCACTTAGGGCAGATTCGTAAGGCCGTTAAATTATTGAAGGCCGCAAAGCGTCCGGTCATCTACTCCGGTGGTGGCGTGATTCTAGGTCAAGCTTCGGCTGAATTGACCGAGCTGGCCAGATTATGTGGCGCACCAGTAACCAATACGCTCATGGGCTTGGGTGCTTTCCCGGGTAATGATGAGCAGTTTATCGGCATGTTGGGCATGCACGGCACAGTTGAAGCCAACAATGCCATGCACCATGCGGATTTAATTTTCGCAGTGGGTGCCCGTTTCGATGACCGGGTTACTAATACCCCCGATAAGTTCTGCCCGTTCGCGAAGATCGTTCATATTGATATTGATCCAGCGTCCATTTCAAAAACCATCACCGCCGACGTACCGATTGTCGGGCCGGTTAAGTCAGTATTATCGGACGCGCTGGAGATCTATCACAGCACTGAGATTGAGCAAGTCGACTTGAGTGATTGGTGGGCACGCATTGAAAAATGGCGCAGCCAGTACAGTATTTATCGCCAGCCGAACTACGACCAGCAACCCAACGGCCCAATTAAGCCGCAGGAAGTGATCAAGGCGTTGTATAAGGCAACTAACGGCGACGCCATTGTGACGTCTGACGTTGGTCAGCACCAAATGTTCGCGGCGCAATATTATCAGTTTAAGGAACCGCGCCAGTGGATCAACTCAGGCGGCTTGGGCACCATGGGCTTCGGTTTGCCGGCAGGCATGGGTGCGAAGTTAGCATTTCCTGAGCGCGACATCGCCGTAGTAACGGGTGAGGGTTCCATTCAGATGAATATTCAGGAGCTGGCTACCTGTACGCACTACAACTTGCCGGTCAAGATTATCAATCTGAATAACTCAGCGTTAGGTATGGTTCGCCAGTGGCAGGATATGCAGTACTCAAGTAGATACTCTGCGAGTACTTATGCTGATTCACTACCGGACTTCATCGCGCTAGCTCGAGCCTATGGTCACGACGGTATTCGCGTTGAGAAGTTAGCGGATTTAGCGCCGGCACTTGAGTGGGCGTTCAGTCAGAAGGATAAGTTAATCTTTGTCGACGTAGTGGTTGATCAAAGCGAACACGTTTACCCCATGCAAATCATGCCGAATGGCTCGATGCAGGACATGTGGATTAGTAAAACGGAGCGTACCTAATGAAACGAATAGTCTCGATTCTTATGGAAAACGCCCCGGGCGCATTGTCGCGCGTAGTGGGCTTATTCTCGCAGCGTGGTTATAACATTGAAACGCTAACGGTAGCGCCAACCGATGACGCAACGCTTTCGCGGTTAACGTTAACCACCGTAGGCGACGACGATCACATGGAGCGCATCATCAAAAACTTAAACAAGTTGATTGATGTGGTGAAGCTGGTGGATCTCACCGAAAGCCCTCACATTGAGCGCGAATTGATGTTAATCAAAGTGCGAGCAGTGGGCGAAGCCAGAGCTGAAGTGATGCGCAACGCCGATATTTTCCGCGGCGACATTGTGGATGTAACACCAACGACTTACACCATTCAGCTTGCCGGTAAGCAGGAAAAGCTAGATGCCTTTGTTGCGGCAGTAGGCGACACACAAATTCTCGAAGTGGTGAGAACCGGTATTTCCGGTATTTCTCGCGGCGAAAAGATTCTTAGTATTTAAATTTTATTCAAATTAGCACATTCGATTTTTACGAATTAAGGAACAACACCATGCACGTTTCATATGATAAAGACTGTGACATCAACATCATCAAGGGCAAGCAAGTAGCTATTGTTGGTTACGGCTCACAGGGTCACGCCCACGCACTCAACCTTCGCGATTCAGGCGTTGAAGGCGTTACCGTTGCACTGCGCAAGGGTTCTTCTAGCTGGAAGAAAGCGGAAGGTGAAGGCCTTAAGGTAGCTGAGATTGCTGATGCCGTTGCTAATGCTGACGTAGTAATGATCTTGGCTCCGGATGAGTACCAAGCGGGTATTTACGAAAAGGACATCGCGCCAAACCTAAAGCAAGGTGCTACCTTGGCATTCGCCCACGGCTTCAACATCCACTTCCAGTTGATTGAGCCACGTGCTGACGTTGACGTGATTATGATCGCGCCGAAGGGTCCAGGTCACACCGTTCGTTCAACATACACAGAAGGTGGCGGTGTACCAACACTTATCGCGATTTATCAAGATGCGTCAGGCAAGGCGAAAGACACCGCGCTTTCCTATGCCTCTGCTAATGGTGGTGGCCGTTCAGGTATTATTGAAACTAACTTCCGTGAAGAAACTGAAACGGACTTGTTCGGTGAGCAGGCAGTACTTTGTGGTGGTGCTTCAGCATTGGTTCAGGCTGGCTTTGAAGTATTAACTGAAGCGGGCTATGCACCAGAGATGGCTTACTTCGAGTGTTTACACGAATTGAAGCTGATTGTTGACTTGATGTACCAAGGCGGCATTGCCGACATGCGTTACTCAATCTCGAACACGGCCGAGTACGGTGACTATGTAACCGGTCCTCGTATCATCACAGCGGAAACTAAAGCTGAAATGAAGCGTGTACTGGATGATATCCAGCGTGGCAAGTTCGCGAAGGATTTCATGTTGGAGTCGCAGGCAGGTCAGCCACGCTTGAAGGCAGAGCGTCGTTTGGGCGAAGAGCACCCAATCGAAGAGGTTGGTGCGAAGCTTCGAGCCATGATGCCTTGGATTGCTAAGAGCAAAATCATCGATAAAACTCGTAACTAATATTGCGGGATACGTTGTCTGCTGGGTAAAGCTAGCTGTTAACGCACCATGATATTCGGGTTAAAACCTCTCAGCTCACCATGAGTTGATAAAAAAACGCGGCAAACTAGCCGCGTTTTTTGTATGCTTACGACACTCGACGTTATATAGAGAGTTATATGAGCAACGAAACTAATAAAACAAATGGTTCAGAAAAGGATCCGTTTGAGCAGACAATAGAAGCCGCTGAAGGCATATTCCCGGTTGATGAGCATGAGGAAGAGGTGCTAGAAGATGGTAAGCCTGTTCGCCATCGTGGTGTCTTTCTGCTTCCGAATGCGTTGACTACCGCTGCGGTCTTCTGTGGTTACTACGCTGTAATCTCGGGCATGAATGCTCAGTTTGAGACAGCGGCTATTGCGATCTTCTTTGCGATGATTTTCGACGGCTTAGACGGGCGCGTTGCCCGCCTGACTAATACCACCAGTGAGTTTGGTGTTCAGTACGACAGCCTGTCGGATATGTGTTCCTTTGGTATTGCGCCCGCATTAGTGTCCTATAGCTGGGCGACCCATAGCCTTGGTAAGGTGGGCTTAGCGGCTACCTTCATCTATGTAGCCTGTGCGGCTATTCGTTTGGCGCGCTTTAATACCATGGTGGGTGTTGAAGATAAGAATTACTTCACCGGCTTACCTAGTCCGGCAGCCGCAGCGCTGGTTGCGGGAATGGTTTGGTTTGGTTACGACGCAGAAACAAGCTTTGCCGTGCAAGTGATTGCTGCAGTAGTTACCGCCTTTGCAGGCTTGGCGATGATTACCAACCTCAAGTATAACTCCTTCAAGACCTTAGATCTGAAAGGTCGTGTGCCCATCCGTAAGATCGTACTGTTAGTTGTGATCTTTGTAGTGGTGGCTATGAACCCAGCGTTGGCGCTATTGGTTATTTTTGCGGGTTATGCGCTGTCTGGGCCAATTACACGGTTGTTGAAACGCAATTAATTGCTAAATACGCTGTTTATAGTCTGCTGAGTTATTTTTGACTAAGTAAAGCGAGTGATTTAGCGGCCGCTATTATTAGCATTAAAAAAGGTGATGAATTTCATCGCCTTTTTTACGTTTTATGTTTGAAAAATAACCAATAGATTACTTCCTCGTAAGTGGTTGTAACTAATTTACAAAAAACGTTTGACGACACCTCTGAAGACCCCTATTATCCGTTTCCTTGCTTGACGGCGGTAACCCGTCGCTAGTCAGATGTTTTGGCTAAGAGCTGCCGTATCGCGTGTAATTTCACCTA